>DATAQX010000356.1:0-3831 GCA_036264455.1 Silvibacterium sp.
AGGGCCACGAGCACCATCAGGTTGCCGAGAGCACGGCTGGCGCGAATCGCGAGCAGCACAACGAGCATGATGACGAGGGCTCCATTGCGCGCCGTGAGGTATCCGGCGTAGACGCGGACAGCAGCGTTGATTTCGTCGTGCGGCGAGACCAGCATGGCGGGGTGAACGAAGGCCAGAACCGCTCCGGTTCCCATGAGAAGCGCTCCGATGAGAACAACTGCGCTGACCCACAACGGGATGGGCGGGGCGCTGACCCCGACATTTTGTGTGGACATGGTTGAGCTCCCGGCAGCACGGCTCAAGTCCGTACTGGTGGAACCGGATACGGGAGGAAATGAACTAAAGTTCCGCGAGCGCGATTCCTCGTAATTCTGATTTAGGCTTTATTGCTATCTGGTACGACTCACCATTGCTGAGCGTGTAGAAATTCTTATCTTGTGCGACAGAACCCTTGATATTTTCGTATTTTCTTCGCTTCTGGGGTACCATTATCGGGTCATGGCCAATCTCTTTGGACCACCGCGTTTTATCGCTGTCGAGGGACCCCTGCGCGTCGGCAAGTCGACGTTGGCACAGATTCTCGCCGAGGCGCTGCATGCACGGAGGGTAGCGGAGCCGGAGGACAATCCCTTTCTCGACCGCTTCTACCAGGCGCAGCCGGGGATGGGATTTGCGACGCAGTTCTGGTTCCTGATGGAGCGTTACGAACAGATGCGGGAGCTGAAGGACTTCGATGTGCCGGTGGTTGCGGATTACCTCTTCGAAAAGGACAAGCTCTTCGCCTATGTCAATCTGAGCGATGCGGAACTGAACCTCTATAACCGCTACTACCAGATGTTTCGCGAGCAGGTTCCGACGCCCGACCTTGTGATTTATCTGCAGGCCTCTACCGAGGTGTTGAAGCAACGGCTGAAGCGTAAGGGGGTGGCCGGGGAGCGGGCCGTCAGCGATGCGTATATTGAGCAGGTAGTCGAGGCCTACGAGCACTTCTTCTTCCACTACACGGGGAGCGACCTGCTGGTGGTGAATACCTCGCAGATAGACTTTGTGCACAACAACCGGGACCTGCAGACGCTGCTCAAGCGGCTCTCAGAGCCGATCAAGGGCACCCAATATTTTCTGCCGTTGGGCGATTAGGCAGGAAACAGGGCTCGGGGATCAGGGAACAGGAAATAGCGCGGAAGGAATTGTAATTCTGGACTTCTATAACGAAGCCGGTCAGTTAGCCATCAGCTACAAGATCTACCGGGCCAAGACATCTTGAGCGCTGTTGCTGTAGCGATGACTATGCCTGGATGAGATGTTGAACCTATCCAACTCAGCCTTTGCCAGAGCGGCATCGAGCGGAGTAACGTGGTCACCGCCGAAAAATTCTCAGCCACAAGGAGTCTCCAATGGCCACCATCGCTCTCGATTCCCGTCTTGATAAGAACACCTCGAACTTTATCGCCTCCGAGCACCGGATGCTCATCGATGGCAAGTTTGTCAAAGCCGCCTCGGGCAAAACCTTTCCCGTCTACAACCCGGCTACTGGAGAAGTGATGGCCCATGTCCCTGAGGCAGAAGCAGTCGACGTGGATCGCGCCGTCCGCGCCGCGCGCCGCGCCTTCGATGAGGGTCCATGGCAGAGAAAGATCACGGCTTCACATCGCGGACACCTGCTGTGGAAGCTGGCCGACCTGCTCGAATCGCATCTCGAAGAGTTTGCCGAGCTCGAATCGATGGACAATGGCAAGCCACTCGCCGTTGCCCGCGCCGCCGATGTGCCACTGGCCGTCGATCTCTTCCGCTACATGGCCGGATGGCCCACCAAGATCATGGGTCAGACCTTCCCGATTTCAGCTGGCGGCGAATATCTCACCTACACCCTGCGCGAGCCTATTGGCGTGGTTGGCCAGATCATTCCCTGGAATTTTCCTCTATTAATGGCTGCCTGGAAGCTTGGGCCGGCGCTTGCTGCCGGGAACACCGTCGTCCTCAAGCTTGCAGAGCAAACACCACTTTCGGGTTTGAGATTGGCCGAGCTCATTCAGGAAGCCGGCTTCCCCGAAGGCGTCGTCAATGTGCTTACCGGATACGGCGAAGGCGCCGGAGCCCCGCTCGCTGCTCACGACCTCGTCGACAAGATCGCCTTCACCGGGTCGACCGAAGTCGGCAAGCTAATCGTCGGCGCGGCCCGCGGCAATCTAAAGAAAGTGACGCTCGAGCTGGGCGGCAAGTCACCGGCGATCGTCTTCCCCGATGCCGACCTCGACAAGGCCATCGCCGGAACCGCATCGGCCATCTTCTTCAACCATGGACAATGTTGCTGCGCCGGTTCCCGCCTGCTCGCGCATCGGGATGTCTATGACCGCGTAGTCGAAGGAGTCTCAGATATCGCGTCGAGAATCCGCGTCGGCTCAGGTCTCGATCCTGAAACGCAGATGGGACCGCTCGTCTCTGAGGAGCAGTACCAGCGCGTGTCGAGCTACATCGACTCGGGTCTGAACGAAGGCGCGAAGGTTACCGTTGGCGGCCGTCCGGCAACGCAGAAAGGATACTTCGTACATCCCACGGTGTTCACTCACACTAAGCCCGAGATGAAGGTCATCCGCGAGGAGATCTTTGGGCCGGTAGTCTGCGCCATGCCATTTACTGACGACGATATCGATCGCATTGCCCGCGAAGCCAACGATACGATCTATGGACTGGCGGCCAGCATATGGACGAGCAATATCTCAGTCGCGAATAAGATGGCCCGGAGGATCAAGTCGGGGACCGTCTGGATCAATTGCCACAACGTCTTCGACGCCGCGCTGCCGTTTGGAGGATACAAACAATCCGGATGGGGTCGCGAAATGGGCGGCGACGTCTTCAACAGCTACACCGAAGTGAAGGCGGTCACAACGGCGCTGTAGAAATGAACTCAGGTGGCAGCTCGTCGCCAGAGTCAGTGCGTAAAATCAAAACAAAGCGGGAGGATTCAAGTCCTCCCGCGCATATTTGTAATAGCCAAGTCCCTGTTCCCCAACTCATTCGAAATCCTGTAGCATCACACACTGACACGTCCGTTGGCATGGGACGCATGCGGGCCACAGGCAATGCGAAATGAACGGAGAAAGCGCATGAAACGCATCTCAGTTTTCCTGGCTATCATCTTTGCCGTTGCCGCCATCGCACAAAGCGGGCCTCCGCAGCAAAACCGGATTCCGGCAAGCGACCCCTGGGCTTTCGGCCCGCAAAACAATGTCTGGAATCCATCCTGGAACAGCCGCCCCAACCCCGCCCGCGGGGCTTGCGTTTACACGGCTCCAAATTTTCAGGGAAACCACTTCTGCGTGCGTGCCGGCGACAGGCTGCCGAACCTTCCCGGCCGGTTTGGAAACAATGTCTCCTCCATCGAGATATTCGGCCGATCCCGCGTTCAAATCTTCAACGACCCAAACTTCCGCGGAGCCAACACGATGCTCAACAGCAGCGCTCCCGACCTGCGTCGCATGCGCCTCCGTGGCGGGCACACCTGGAACAACCGCATCGCCTCGCTCATTGTCCACTAAGGATCAAAATGCCAGGATGAGCTTGAGACATTTCGCGAAACTTCCTCGGAATTTCCTGACAGTCTACAGTCGCCGGTCAAAGCCACCCTGAGGATTTCGCAGGCAAAGGCCCAGTCAAAGTCAGGTCGATTAGAATCACCTAGGTGTCCCTCGACTTTCAGATCCTCAAAAAAAGCGGAACTGCGCGCCGCGCCACCATGACACTGCCGCATGCCGCCGTCGAAACTCCGGTTTTCATGCCGGTCGGGACAGCCGGCTCGGTCAAGGCCGTGCCTCAACATTTATTAGAAGAGCT
>DATAQX010000388.1:0-2649 GCA_036264455.1 Silvibacterium sp.
CGATCTCCTCCCATTTCATCCCCAGCTTACGGCGCGCAACATTCGCAAACTCGTTCAGGACCTGAACGCTCAAAACGCCGCCGGCGGCAAGCAGCTGGTCCGCGATCCCCGACTTCTTATCGCCTTCCTTCAAGATGTAAATAAGAACCGTGGTATCGAAGAAGGCGTTACCGGGCATTCGCTTCGTCCCTGTCAAACTTGAAGCCGGGCGGAAACGGACGGCGAAGCTTCCGCAGTTTTTCGAGCGCCCGCTCCCTGCTCCTGTCACGGCTTACTTCGAATTCTCGCCTGCCGGCAACGCGGATCTCGATCTGATCGCCTTCCTTCAGGTCCAACGCTTCCACGACCATCGCGGGCAGACGCACCGCCAGACTGTTACCCCACTTCGCGACCTGCATGACTGTGCCTCTTCATCTGGATATACATCGCTATAAGTATATCAATTCCCGCTCGGCCCAGTGAAATGAACAGAACTGGCGTGGCACGACGTTAGATCAGTTGCGTCCGCCCCCGTGCAGCGAGCTCTTTTACCACTTTGCCCACATCCTGAGAATGCTCCCGGGTGGTAACCAGAATTGCATCGTCCGTCTCCACCACCACTAGGTCGTGAACCCCCACCAGCGCAACCAGCTTCTTTGGGCTAAACACATAGTTACCCTGCGCCTCTATGAACACACTCCCTGCGCTCTCGCTCACGTTGCTGTGATCATCGGTATTCGATTTCCGTTCGCGATGATGCTCATACAGCGCTGCCCATGAGCCCAAATCATTCCAGCCAAACTCCGCCGGCAGACAATATAGATGCGACCGGCTCTCGCCCTTCGCCGAACGCGGCTCAAGAATTGCGTAATCCACGCTGATGTTCTCGCACTGCGGATAGAGCTCGCCAAACACGCGATCGAAGTCCGCCGTCCCATACGCAGCCGCAATTTCCTCCAGCAGGGGAGCCATCTCCGGCAAATGCTCCCGCACCGCATTCGCCAGGGTGCGCGCGCTCCACACGAAAATTCCGCTGTTCCAGTGATAATTCCCAGCCGCGACAAACTCTTCCGCGCGCTCCCGGTTTGGTTTCTCCGTGAAGCGGCGCACGCGCAGCACGTCATCGGCAAATGTCTCACCGGTTTCGATGTAGCCGTAGCCGGTTTCCGGACGCGTCGGCTTTACGCCCAGTACCACCATGTTTTCACCGGCTGCCGCCAGCGCCGCGGCCCGCTCAATCACTGCCAGAAACGCCGGTTCGTCTGTGATCACATGATCGGCGGGAAACATCCCCAGCACCGCGTTGGGAGAAGTGCGCTCGATCAGAAACGCCGCCAGCCCCGCTGCCGGAGCCGTATTTCGCGCCGCTGGTTCGCGCACCACCTGGTCCTCAGGAACCACCGGTAGCTGCCCGCAGATCATTTCAGAGAGCAGATCGTTGGTGATCACCCAGAAATCTTCGGGACGAGCCAGCGGTCTCAACCGGTCGACCGTGCGTTGAATCATGGTCCGTTCGCCGTCGAGCGCAAGCACCTGCTTGGCACGCGCCTTTCGACTGCGCGGCCAGAAGCGGGTTCCACTGCCTCCAGCAAGAATGATGGGGCGAAAATCTGTCTTCAATGGTATCGCCTTTAAATGAGAGATGTTCAAACAGTCTTGGGCAGAATGCGAATCGCCTCAGCCGGCGACTCCGCTTCGATCTTCACTGCATTTGCCGCCGCCGGAATCACTGCCAGCTCACAACGACCCACGGTGAAGGCCTCACCGCCGACGGCAGATACGCTCACCGTTCCATTCGCAACAAAAAACATCTGCACAGCTCCGGAGGCCGCTGCCAGCCTGCTCGCGTCTTCACCGGCCTCAAACTTCCAGCGCTCGATCTCAAAATACTTCTCGTCAATCAGTACGGAATGGCCATTCACCGAATGCGGTGGAACCTTCCCCGCCCGCGTCTTCAACCGCATCGCCTCCAGGGACTTGTCCAGGTGGAGCTCGCGCGGCCGGCCATAGTCGTACATCCGATACGTCAAGTCGCTGGTCTGCTGCGTTTCCAGAATTACCACGCCCGGTCCCATCGCATGCACGGTCCCGGCATCGACAAAGAGCATGTCGTTTTTCCGGACCGGCACCATCTCCAGCAAATCCTCAAGCGTCGCCGCCTTGATCGCCGCGCGAATCTCCTCGCATGTCACGCCGTCCCGAATCCCCAGTGCCACCGTCGCCCCCGCCTGCGCATCGAGTGCATACCAGCATTCCGTTTTGCCGCGCGGCGCGCCATACTTCCATGCCATTGCATCGTCCGGATGCACCTGCACGCTTAGCTTCTCTTTGGGGAAGAGCATCTTCACCAGCAGCGGAAACTCGCCGTCTCCGAGGGCCGTTCCCAGCAGTTCTGGCCCGTGCTCATCAGTAATCGCCTTCAGCGATTGCCCCGTGAATGCTCCAGTCGCCGCCTTGCACATCTCGCCTGTCAGCCACACTTCGCCGATCGGCTCGCCGTCGGTCTTGTAGTCAAACCAGGGAGCAAGGTCGTGGAATCCCCAGATACGCGTTCGAAAATAAGGAGCTAACCTGAAAGGGAAGAGTTCACTCATGCCCTTTCAGTATGCCCTAGAACCCGGCCACCCCGCACACATCGCTCCCTCGTCGAGTACCATAAAGCAAGAATGG
>DATAQX010000440.1:0-2600 GCA_036264455.1 Silvibacterium sp.
AGGATGCGGTGATGAATCGTAAAGAGTGCGAGCTCCAGCCGGTCGGAGACGCCAGTTTTGTCATAGACCGAGCGCAGGTAGTTCTTGATCACCTGCTCGGTGGTGCCGAGCCGCTGCGCGATCTCCTTGTTCTTGCAACCCTGCACAATCAGGGCAACGATCTTCATCTCTTTCGGCGTTAGACGGTCGCGTACGCGCGCCCCTACCGAATCTTCGTCTTCGTTGTGGGCGGCATCGGCGGGCCGCTGTACGCAGGTGAGCCCATGGATTACCTTGTGCACACAGTCCACCAGCGCGGCGCCCGTCGTGTTGCGATAGACGACACCACGCACACCCTGGGCGGTGTAGGAGGAAGCCGACTCGCCGTTTTCCGCAATCACCACGCTGCGGCTGCCGGCAACCTTGATCCGGTTCATGAAGTCGGCCATGTCCGGCCGAAGGGCGGACGCGAAGACCACAATCGAAGAGCGGTAGGTGTCTACTGCCAGCACCATCCGCGCCATATCGCTGCACTGTGCGGCTACGCGGAAGTCTTCTTCGCTCGCCAGCACCTTGGCGATGCCCGCGCGAAAGATCGCCTGATTGTCACCGAGAATGATCTTATTCATTGCGCCTCGTTTGCTAAGCCCCTTTGCCGAAAGATTAGAGTGCGCAACTTACGTATCCACTCCAGTTTGGAGACAATGGTGGTCTCGGACCAGAGTTTCGTCTCTTTAACTTCCCACAACGGATGCGCTGTCACCAAGGCTTATCGGCAGATTTCGGTAAATCTTCTCTACGCTGCTCGTGAACTGCTGGCTGGACGCTCGCTTGTATTCACCCGCCGCGGATCGTCCTGTTGCCCTTTTTGCTGCAATGTTGCCCCTTAAAGATCGGCGATAGACCCAAGAGCGACAACCCCACGATAGTGTTACGGGAGTGTAATGCAGGGCATAAATCGACTTTGACATCCATCGCATCCTGCGTGTTTTCAACGCCAGTGACGCGCGTCCTCTGGAAGAACGTCGAGCCTACAACCGCCATAGCAGCCGTGATGCAACGTCTGCCGTCGAAGCACTACACTAAAGAGGCAGTCCTGTTTCGCCTCCTCACATGGAGGGCAGAACGCTTGAGGAGTCGATGAGCAAGCCAGTCATTCTCGCAATTGATGACGATGTCAGTGTGTTGGAAGCGGTGGTGCAGGACCTGCGCCGCCGTTACGCCGCCAGCTACCGGATCCTGCGCGCCAGCTCCGGCCAGGCCGCGCTGGACCTGGCCAGACAGCTGAAGCAGCGCTCGGAATCCGTGGCTCTCTTTCTCTCCGATCAACGCATGCCGGGCATGAACGGCACCGAGTTGCTGGAGCGCTCGATCGAGATCTTCCCGGACGCCCAGCGCGCGCTGCTTACTGCTTACTCCGACACGGAGGCGGCGATCCGCGCTATCAACGCGGCGCGCATTCACTACTACCTCACCAAGCCCTGGGACCCGCCTGAGGAGAAGCTTTATCCGGTCGTCGACGACCTGATCGAATCCTGGCGGGATACCCACAAGCCGCCTTTCGAAGGTCTTCGCGTGGTGGGCGCGCGTTATGCGCTGCGCGACCATGAGGTCCGCCAGTTTCTGACCGGCAATCGGGTTCCCTATGTCTGGCTGGACGTCGAGAACTCACAGGAAGCCCAGCAGTTGCTGGAGGAGAACAAGCTCAAAGATGCGAAGCTGCCGGTGGTCTTTTTTCAGGACGGTACGTACCTGGAGCATCCGGAACGGATTCAGATTGCCGAGCGAGTCGGCATGCGCACCCAGCCCTCCAGCGACGTCTACGACCTGGTCGTGATGGGAGCCGGCCTCGCCGGGCTCGCAGCCGGCGTCTACGGGGGAAGCGAAGGTCTGCGTACCCTGCTGATCGAAAACGAAGCTCCCGGCGGACAAGCCGGCACCAGCTCAATGATCCGGAACTATCTGGGGTTCCCGCAGGGCATCAGCGGCGCCCGGCTGGCCGAGCACGCCTTCAAGCAGGCTGTGAGCTTCAATGTGGAGTTTCTGGCCGCCCGGGCAGCGTCCCTGCGCACCGATCAGGGCTATCACTTCATCTGCCTCGGGGACGGCAAGGAAATCTCTGCGCAGACCTGCCTGATCGCTACCGGCGTCGACTGGCGTCGGCTGGATGTTTCTGGTGTAGAAAGACTTACCGGTGCGGGGATCTATTATGGTGCGGCCCTGACCGAGGCCCGCGCCTGCAAAGATGAGGAGGTCTTCGTCGTCGGGGGCGCCAATTCCGCCGGGCAGGCCGCACTCGCTTTCAGCCAATATGCGCGCCGGGTAGTCATGTTGGTACGGGCTGCATCCCTCGAAAGCAGTATGTCGAAATACTTGATCGATGAGGTCGCTCGTGAATCCAATGTTGAGGTCTGGACAGGTTCGAGAGTTGTCGAAGCAATCGGCGACACGCGACTGCAGCAGTTGCGCATCGAGCGTCCGGACGGAGAGCAGACCGTGGATGCGACGGGGCTGTTCATTTTTATCGGTGCGGAGCCGAAGACCGACTGGCTTCCTCCGAGTGTGTTGAAGGATGAAAGAGGGTTCGTCTTGAGCGGAAACGACCTCAAACGATGTACGCA
>DATAQX010000483.1:0-2999 GCA_036264455.1 Silvibacterium sp.
TTTCTTTTCAGTTCTTTTTGCCGGCGGCGCGGTTGCATCGCTGTGTCTTTCTTCTTTTGCCCAGACGGCGAATTCTGGCGCACCGGCCCCACAACAGCCGACAAATCAAACATCCCAGCAGCAGACGGCTCCGGCTACTCCAGCAGCACCGCTGAAGCTGGAGAATCTGCCTCCCGATCCGCACACGCCGACGCCTGAAGAACTGGCGGCTGAGGAAGCAGCCAGGCAACGGGCGCAGATCGTGCGTGTGGCTTCGGCCCAGGCCAACTGGGGACCCAAGGCGTCCAGCCCGGGAATGGCGCTGGCGATGAAGGAGATGGCTCGCACGAAGACGGCCTCCGGAACTCAGATTACGTACAGGCTTATTGGGACGGGGTTCACTCCAGGTGTGAAGTTGACGCTGCTACGCTGGCCGCTGAACCAGAACGTGACTCCGGTGATGGATGGGATTGTGCTTGATGCATCGGGGATGGCGGTGTGCGCGGGGCCGGCGCCGGTGACGAATTCGGGGACAGATGCAGCACCGGCTGCGCCGAGCGCGATCGCGTGCTCTAAAACGGTGCAGGCGAATGCTCCGGTGGAAGTAACGACGGTGGCGGCCAAGGGGGAGGCGGTGCGCGTTGCCCTGGTAGCCGAGGACAAAAAGGGCGGAGCAGCGGCGAGCGCAATTCCCTTCCCGCTGGCTGCGGAAGACAGGGGCTGCAAGCTGCAGGTGGTACTGGGATCAAAGGATGCGGAGATGGTTCTGATTGAGGGCGACGGGTTAAAGCAGGGTGAGCCCTTTACGATGGGGTCAGAAACATTTGGCGTGAAGGGAACGCTGACGGCCAAGCCGGATGCCCAGGGACACTTAGTAACGGCACTGACTCCTTATGTGCAGGGGCACGACAGCGGCGATACGGTGCTCTTCTACCAGAGCGATACGTGCACGCCTACGCTTTCGTTTCACTGGGGCAAAGGGAGCTATAAGGCCGAATAGGGCCTTGTTCAGCCTTTGCTGCCGGTGCAGTGCGTGGCCAGGGCTGCCAGCTTCTCATCGAGAAGCCTGGCGGCAGCTGTAATCTGCGCATTTTTTAGCCGCGCCATGAGGGACGACGGGAGATCGTAGGCCATGCGTCCGCGCCTGCTTACAGGATCCTCGTATACCAGAACGCGCACGGGCACGTTCAGCGCAGCCTGGATGTTGTGCCGGATCATGGTCTGGGCAATAAGAGGATTGCCGATGGTGTACTGGATTGCCTTGCCCTCAAGGCCGACACGAGGCAACCATGCCCCGTGATCCACTTTAAGAAAGAGCATAAAATCGCTGGAACCTTTGATGGCCTGCATATGCCTGATGAAGGCATCCGGGCTGGAGTGGTCTTCGACCGCCGCAGCAAAAGTCTCCTTGTCCGCAGAGCCGACCGCAGCCTCAAATGAGGTCACAACCGATTCAAAGGTCCGCTCGCTGGCGTAGTCGCGGTGGACTAGCGTGCTTTCATCCTGCATCTCAAATCTCCTTTGTGCATGTTCCGAGATACGCGACGCCTGCTCCCGGTAATCCAGCATTCGAGTACAAGTCAGACTGATGGATGTGCATTGTTGGCGAATCGCTTTGAGGATTTCCGAGCAACCCTGCTTTCCCATAATGGGCTTCAGCTGGAAGCCACTGTGGAATTTCCCTCGCCACGCATGACAAGCAATAGTACTCTACGCTGGCAAAAAGGTTGCCCGCCTGATGCAAATGAAGCGCACACCCAGAGGAAACCCTCGCAAAGGAGAAATCATGGTTCGCAGATCAGGTTTGCTTTTTCTCGCACTTGCCCCTGGTATTGATCGTGACGATGGATTCCCAGGCGCAGTACGTGTCGACGCATCATGTGCGAGAAGCGGTTCGCAACGGCGAAGCACAGCCCATCGGGCGATTACCCGCACGATCTACTCAAAAAATATGACCTCCAGCTATGGCACGGACTTCCACGACATTACCAGCGGCACGTCAGGCAGCTATTCGGCAGTGACCGGATATGACCTGGTGACGGGGTGGGGCAGCCCGAAACCGGCACTGATCACGGCCCTGGCGGCCTAGCGGCGTCAAAGCCAGGTAATTCAACAAGGACGATGAACGGCAAGGGCGATGAACGATGAAGGCCCCGGACTCTTAACCTCCGGGCCTTTTTCGTAAACTCTCGATCAGAGACTCCGATGGGCTTGACCTGCCTGCCCACTGAATCTCCGGCCTTTCTTTCGGGTTGCGTCCCGGGTATACTTGATTGTGCCCGCCAGGTACGCCAATCAAAAACAACCAGGGAAGGTGAAGCAGAAATGTCCTCCAAGTACATTTTTGTGACGGGCGGAGTTGTATCCAGTCTGGGTAAGGGACTGGCCGCAGCTTCGATCGGCTGTTTGCTCGAGAGCCGAGGGTTAAAAGTCAATCTGATGAAGTTCGACCCGTACCTGAACGTCGATCCAGGAACGATGTCGCCGTTTCAGCACGGCGAGGTCTTTGTGACTGACGACGGCGCAGAGACCGACCTCGACCTGGGGCACTACGAGCGGTTCACGCACGCGCACCTCTCTCGCGATAACAACCTGACGACGGGGCGCATCTACGAGCAGATCATTACCAAGGAGCGGCGCGGCGATTATCTGGGGAAAACGGTCCAGGTGATTCCGCATGTGACGAACGAGATCAAGAACGCTATGCGCAAGGTCGCGGGCACGAGCGACGTGACCATTGTCGAAATCGGCGGGACGGTGGGCGATATCGAGTCGCTGCCGTTTCTGGAGGCGATCCGGCAGATGCGGCAGGAGCTGGGGCGCGACAACACCGTATTTGTGCATGTGACGCTGGTTCCGTGGATCAGCGCAGCGCAGGAACTGAAGACCAAACCGACACAACATTCTGTGAAAGAGATGCTGTCGATCGGGATTCAGCCGGACATTCTTCTGTGCCGGACGGATCGCTTTCTCTCGCGCGAAATCAAAAGCAAGATTGCGCTCTTCTGCAACCTGGAAGA
>DATAQX010000218.1:0-6612 GCA_036264455.1 Silvibacterium sp.
GCAGGCGTTGCCGATCCCCGGGCGAGCAATGTTTCAGCAAATGAATCAACATAAGGGTTCGCTTGCCTTCTAATAAATCGCCGCCGATCTCCTTGCCATAAGCCTGGTAGTCCCCGGTCAGATTCAGGAGATCGTCTTGAATCTGGAATGCCGCACCCAGATACCATCCGAACCTGCAAAACTGATCTGCATCGAGTCGTCCGTCTTGAGCGATCAACGCGCCCACCCTCATCGGATAGATGAACGAATACCAGGACGTCTTCTTCAGGCACATATGAAGGTAGTCTCGCGCGCTAAGGCGGCTTGCGTTGTCGAAAATCCACCCCAACTCTATCGCCTGTCCTTCAAGTGAATGCCGCATCATCTCCTGAGTTTCTTGAAACACTCTCCAGCTGAGTTGTGGGCCGAGACTGCTCCGATTCGCCATAAGACTCTGCAGAGCCAGGAGGTTGGTCGCATTCCCAACGTTGATTGCAATTGGAATTCCGTGCTCGCGATAAAGAGTTGGTGCCCCACGCCGATGCTCGCTGCCATCTTGAACATCATCATGTATGAGAAAAGCGTTATGGAGCAATTCGATCGCTACTGCGGTTTGGAGCGCTTTGTCGGGATCGCCCCCCAATGCAGCGCAAGTGGCCAGGCACAGAGCGGCTCGAAGCCCTTTAGACGGCCGAAGGGGATATACGGAGACCAATTCATACAGACAAGGCGGTCCATGTTTCGGAATTACATTGATCAAAGCTCGCGTGGTCAAATCCCGATAGTACGCGAGCCTTGTTCTAAAGAACTTTGTGGGTTTCATTGGGCGTATCCGATCGGGGGGGCGCGTCACTTACCGGCTACGTTTTGTACGAGTATTAGCTTTTTGCTTGAGTTTAGCCTGCGCCAGCTCGTCGGCAATCTCGGCGCCCATATTGACCATCTCGACGGCTATGTCCACTGCGCTATGCGCATTCTGAAGGAGCCGGTTTGCGAGCTCCGTGTTCTCTTGCGAACGTGCCTCGGAAATCTGAGTATTCAATAGATTAACAACTTCATGAGCATCCGCCTGGAACTTCTCCAATGCCTTCTTGAAATCTCCAACATCGACGCGACGATCTTTCTGAAAGCGCTCCTGGATCTGTTTAGCGGCAACGATGCCCGCGGAGATCTCTTCATCAAGCAGGGCAGCGGCATCTCTGACTATTTGCGAGCTGCTCTTGCTGATCTTTTCAATCCGTTCAGAACGATCGTTTCGAGAACGTCTTGCTTTCTTTTTAGGTGCACCGGTTCCCTCAGAACTGGCTTTCGGCATCTTCAGATCCTCCATAGCTTGCATTTTCAGGTTGAAAGGTGCACGCCGCGGTCAACAGAATTGCCAGGTCTGTTGACGTCTCGACGCTTGTCCGCATGGGAACGATGCAACGCAGCCGCGGGGTATATTACGCTGACGAACTAAACGACAAAGGACCGGCGCGCGAACCCAAAAGAGGAGTGAATGCCGTCCAGATTTTTGCTGCCCGCAAAACCCTGTTCTCGTCAATTGAGGGCGTTGAAACAGCGGGCGCAATTCATGCCGGGATCGCGCCCGCCGGGATTACAAATATCTACTTATTCTTCCATTCCGTGCAGGCAAAATCATTCCTGCCCGTATGAATTCCGGACATGATCAACGGATGCCCGTTCCTGTTCGGGCATATATGCATATTGTTTCCCTGGGTCGCTCCACGCAGGTTTAAGAAGGAATCGCCGATGAGCACATCCGGGCTGCTCGAGCACAGCAGCCTGTTTTGGTCGGAGCGGAGTCCGCGCATATACATGCCTGCGGGGCAGACATGCATATTGCCGTTACCAAGATTCCCCTGCGTCCCCGAATCCATTATCGAGTGGACATCGCCTTCCTTGCCCTCAGGAATCACGCGCAAACAGGTAAACCGATTGTCGCTCACATGGGCGCCTTGCATGGCGAATGCAGGGGGACACGCGTGGAGCTGAATCCCCCCCACGGTCTCCTGACGGCCGGGCGGTCCATCGACAAAGCTTGCCTGAGCGAAACAATGACCACTGAACAAAAAGCCGAAAGCTGCGAGAAAAACTACCTGCCAGCGTAACTTCTCGATCATCTTCATCTGGAATTGTCCTCTCATTGGTGATTGGTCTGAGACTGCCTGAATCTCAACTGCTTAGAAGCGGGAAATTCCTCTTGAGCTCCCAATGGCTCGCCAGTATACTCCCTCAGAATCGATTCAGGCTCGCCCGCTTTGATTGGGCCACAACGCAGTTATCCCCCTGTTAACTTAACGGCTGTTTCATAGACCATGAGCGATCGAACCGCTACTTAGGTCTTCAAAATGTCTGTAGATTAGGCGCAATTTGTGGGAGACTTTCACCGTAAAGGAGAACCATGCAAATCCTGAGGATGCTGAGCGGACTCTGTGCACTCATCACGACGCTCGCATTCGCCCACCACGTCCTTTTCCAGGACTATCTCGGCGCCGATCAACAGATGATTCATAGCCCCATCTATTGGGCCTTCATGGTTTTTGCCGTATCTGTGGTGATACTCGGCCTAATTGGATCCTATCTGCTGATAAGACGTGGCCGCTGATTCGCTGCCACCGTTAATGAGCTTATTACCTTCTAATGGCAGAGGCTGTCGGCGGATGATTTGGCACGGCAAAAGGATTGCCGGCTGTGTAATACTTTCCCGCAGGAGCTAAACCATGCGAGCTCTGAGTATCCTCAGCGGTATAGCCATCCTTTTCACTACCCTCGCCTCTGGACATCTCCTGATCCATCTCTCTCACCATGCATCCAATCAGGACATCCACAGCCTTGGCTTCCTTGCAGGCATGGCATTCGCTATTGTTGTAGAGATCTTCGCCTTCATCGGAGCATTGCTATTGTTCAGGAGCGCCCGCTAAGTATTCCTCCGATTGCTTCGCATTATGGTGTGCTGGATGGTCTTTTCGGCACAAAAAAATCCCTTAAGAACATAGGCTCAGCATAAAACTGCCTACTTTGGCTGGATAAGTGGAAATTGCGAAGCCAGCTGCACATCGATCACCATCTGCGTTCTGCGCTCCACCTGCTCATAGAGAGCCGTCTTCTTCGCCGGCAGCACCGCGCGAAATTTTAGCCAGTACTTCTGGCGCAATGCCGCCACGTCCGCATCCAGCTTAAGAGCGCGCTTGGCCCAATCGTCGGCCTGTGCATCGGTCATCGTCTCGTAACTCTGTGTGTAGTCCTTGATCAGTGCATATTTTTCGTTGTTAATCTGCACCAGTTCTGCGGTGTATTGGTCGAACACCGGCCAGAAATTTTTCGCTTCGCCTTCAGTAAGCGGCACATTGGTCGCGACAAGCTGCCTTTTCTGGTAGCGAATATCCTTTCGCAGCATATCGATATCCTGGTCAGCGTTGTCCTGCGAATTCTGGCTCGCGCTTGCCTGCGCGCCCTTGTCTTTCTTGCTCCCGTCCTGTGCAACCGCTGAACCATGACCGAGCAGGACCGCTCCGCTTAACAGCCATACCGCAAGTAAATGATTCCTCATTTCGCAGCTCCTTGCGCTTCAAACCGTCTTACTTCACCCACGGCCGCATCCGCGGAATCCATGCGCGGACATTTCTGCAGTACTCTTCATAGTCCTCGCCGAACTTCCTTCGCAGCATCGGCTGCTCGTACAGCATCACAAACAAAGCCACGCCCAGCACCACTGCGCACGCTCCGGCGATCGCAGCCAGGTTGGCCCGTCCAAAGATAACCCACAGTCCCACCCAGCCTACAAAAAAACCCAGGTACATCGGGTTCCGAACATATCGATATAGTCCCACCACCACCAGCCTCTGTGGCGGAGCCACCGGCGCCGGCGTTCCGTGTCCCGTCCTACCGAAATCCCATACGCACCGCATCGCCACCGCGAAACCAAGCACCGAGGGCACAGCCGCAATCCAGCGCCATCCCGCCGAGCCCGCCGCATCCACATGAAAGCCTAGCCATGACGGCAGCAGCCAGAACCACAACGCAAAAAACGCCCCGCCTACTATCAATGAGGCGATAGTGGTCACCCAATGCGCGCCCCCATTTGGCTCTCGCAGGGCTCCAGTCTCTCCGCTCGTCATTAGGAGCCTCCCCATAAGCGCCCATAAAGCCTATTGACACGGAAGTATGCGCCCGCGCGCAAATCAGCGCAAATAGAACGCGCCCCCTCAATAGCGCCTGACGAGAGTCCTCGTCTTCAACACACCAGGCTCAACACGACCATTCAGCAACAGAACAGGACTGCTCCTTCGCAAGAAAGACTTGTCTCGTTCACTTCGCTGAGTGCTATAACTGTGCGATACGCCGACCTCCCTGCCGGTATCTCGCACAACGGGATGGAAGATATCCATGAAATTACTGACCAAGTTCAATCTGATCCTGCTTGTCATTTTTGGAGCGTGTGGCCTGTTGATCTCCCAGCTTGCCTACAACTTTCTCATCGGCAATGCGCGCCGCGAAGTCCTCGAGAAAGCGCAACTGATGATGGCCAGCTCCAAATCCGTCCGCGACTATACTGCCACCGATCTCTCACCGCTTCTGCAGCAGAACCCGAGACACCGGGTGCACTTCCTCGCCGAAACCATTCCTTTCTACGGAGCCACGACTACCTTCAACAACCTCCGCAAAGACTATCCCGATTACACCTACAAGGAGGCCGCGCTCAATCCAACCAATCCCGAAGACCGTGCCTCTGACTGGGAAGTCGATATCATCCACGACCTTCGTGACCACCCCACCGAAATGCAAAAAATCGGTGAGCGCGACACCCCCAACGGACCTGCCCTTTACCTTGCCAAGCCCATTACAGTAACCGAAGAATGTCTGGAGTGCCACAGCGTCCCATCCGCCGCCCCCCACGCCATGCTTGCCGTCTATGGCTCGGCCAACGGTTTCGGATGGAAGAAGAAGGAGATTGTCGGCGCACAGATCATCGCGGTCCCCATGTCGGTACCGGTGGCAATCGCTAACCGCGCCTACCACCGGCTGCTGTTCTTCCTCATTCTCACGATGATCGTTACCATTCTGGCCCTCGATGCCGCCGTCTACTTATTCGTCATCCGTCCGCTGAAGATTGTCTCCGTCACAGCTGACCGCGTCAGCCGCGGCGAAAAGGATGTGCCCCCAATCAAGGTCAAAGGCAGAGACGAAATTGCAACTGTTGCCTCATCCTTCAACCGGATGCAAGTCAGCATGACTAAGGCTTTAAGGATGTTTGAAGAGGAAAAATAATTCCGGCGCGCTTCGGGACCCGGCAGCAAACCAGGTGGGCCGCTAGAGACTGCTTTTGTTTTGCCTGAAAGATGCAGCCGGACTAGCTCCGGCACCATCTGAGGAACGCTGCCCGGTCCGCCTCGGTTTCAATCTCTCGCGCCAGCATCTCATAAAGCTCCTCCATCGAAGAACACCTCTTCGCGGCCCGTTTCACGAGAACCTCAGACACCGGCCCGATATACGCCGCCAGTTTTCTGCTGACTCGATCAATCGTCTGTGCCTCGACGGTCATGGTTACCGAAGCAGCATTGGGATTGCGCTCATTCGCTTGTCGTCGGGAAATTTCTTCGCCCCGCCCAGCCGTCTCCTTCTTTCGGTCGGTGCCATTCGCTGCAATTGCATCCGTGCCCGGTACGTCCAGGTAGGGCCGCAGCGCCTGGATCAGGACTTTTACATCCGACTTCCAGCGCGCGTGAGACAGCTCCACTGCGTTTCTGTATGCCAGCTCTTTCAAATCACCGGGAAGCTGATCCGCGTGGGGCATCTTCGCCCCGCGCACCAGCACAGGAATTACCGGGATATCGCGTCGAAGGGCCGAAGCCAACTCGACCCGTACGAAGTCGTTCGCATCATCCAGGCGCCGGTGCCCCAGGGTATCCTTCAACTCCAGCCATTCCTGCCCGATCACCGCCAGCAGAACGCTGCAGGTAGCCACACACTCGTCGATTGCCTTTCTGAAGTCCCGTCCAGGCTCGATTCCCGCCACATCCATAAATACAGACTCATGGCCCAGGTGCAATGTCAGGTCGTCAAAGAGGCGCCCGGCCTCACCTTCCGAATCGTCCCTTCGATAGTTGACGAAGATGGAACGCAGAGCTATATCTCCCCAACGCGGAATAGCAGATATCAAAACAAAGAAAATTCAAAATCCCAGAGAGGCAGGATTACTCACGATTCTCCCTGAAAAGATAAGAATTGAGTGTACTCCGGCACTTCGCCGTGTTTCAATTTGAAACGCTTGCGAGCTCCCATCATTGGTTAACTGGGAGTAACGCCGGAGGATCCCGATTCTCGGACATCGGAATATGAGGGTCCCCCACAGCCTGCCCTGAGTGAAGCCGAAGGGTCTGGATTTTCGGACTTGAGTTAAAGGCCCTTCGACTCGAACGAGAACAGGTGCCACTCCTGGCCGCCTCTTTCGACAAGAACCCGATCAACCGCTTCGCCTGCAAACTTCGTCACGGCATGCTCCCAGAACCGGAGCGCTGCATGATTCGACTCCATCACGCGAACCTCCCACCGCCCCGGGAAGCGCCTCCACACTTCGCATGCGATTTCCGTCCCAATGCCGCGCCTCCGCCACCCGCGAACGACAAAGAA
>DATAQX010000537.1:0-4642 GCA_036264455.1 Silvibacterium sp.
AACCACGCCTTCAAACGGTGGACCGGGACATCGCCTGGCCGAGCGAGAAATCTGCCAGAGTTACCTGCGTCCACGTGATAGCCGTGGTTGTATTGCCGGGGCGAGACTCTGTACCGTGGTACCGATTGGCAGTGCTCAGACTGCTGTGCAAAGAAACCGGCAACAGCATCATGCTGTTCGAGGGAAACCGCGTCGGCCGGCACCGAGACGACATTCCACCGTGACAGCGACAACCCCCTTGTCGCGATGCGGGAGGCCTCGCTCTACTTCGATCCGCATGAGCTTTCGTGAGGACTTTAAGAGTTTGCAGACTCTCTGCTGGAGGGAGGTTCCGTCTAAGCGAGCTCCACTCGGGTCCACCTTGGTCTACGCTGGTCCTTTAACCTATTGTCCGTATTGAGGCTTCTGCCCAGCAGCGACCATTGGCGTCCAACGCAATCTACCACCATCGAGAAATCAAACGTGGGCTCGTTTGTGGGTGGGAAACAACGCACGTTTGTGCTAATGGTCCCGATCGCAAGTTTCGGATGAGATCGAACGCAGACATGGCTCGCAAATTAAACAGGCTCACCGCAGTTGAGGTAAGGGGCACTGATAAGAAAGGGATGTTCCACGATGGAGGGGGGCTTTACCTCCAGGTGAGTGCCAGCGGGGCCAAGTCGTGGATCTTCCGCTTTACCCTCGACGGGCGGGCTCGCGAGATGGGCTTGGGTCCCGTCCACGCGATCCCACTGGCTGAGGCACGCAAACGCGCAGCCGAGTGCCGCCGGATGCGCCTTGACGGGATTGACCCGATAAAAGCTCGGAGTGAGCACCGTAGCTGGAAGAAGCTCGAGGCAGCAAAGGGCATAACCTTCGCCGCTTGTGCAGCTGCCTATCTCGATGCGCATCAGGACGCCTGGCGGAACGCACTACACAGGAAACAATGGCGCACCACTCTGAACAACTATGCGGGCCCGGTCTTCGGCTCCTTGCCTGTGCAGGAGGTCGATCTGACGCTGGTGATGAAAGCCCTGGAGCCGATATGGAGGACCAAGTGCGAAACGGCGAGCCGGGTAAGAGGACGAATTGAAGCTGTGCTCGATTGGGCCACCGTCCGCGGCTACCGAACGGGCGAGAACCCGGCGCGCTGGCGTGGCCACCTCGACAAGCTGCTCCCGGCGCGTGCCAAGATCCAGAAAGTCCAGCACCATCCTGCGCTGCCCTATGTCGAACTCGCTGACTTCATGGAGGCTCTTCGGGGCCAGCACGGGATTGCGGCGCGAGCGTTGGAGTTCCTCATTCTAACCGCCGCTCGAACCGGGGAGATTGTTGGCGGGCGGTGGGACGAGGTGGATCTAGAGGAAAAGATCTGGACCGTGCCCGGAGAGCGGATGAAGGCAGGCCGTGAGCATCGAGTGCCGCTGTCCGCGGCAGCGCTCGCCATTCTCAAGCGGATGAAAGAGACCCGCGAGAGCGACTTCGTTTTCCCGGGCGGCAAGAAGGGCATGCCACTGTCGAACATGGCGATGCTGGCCGTGCTAAAGCGGATGGGGCGCGATGACCTCACCGCGCACGGGTTCCGGTCGACGTTCCGGGACTGGGCGGCCGAGTGCACGGATTTTCGGAGCGAGGTGGTCGAGATGGCCTTGGCGCACACGATCGAGAACAAGGTCGAGGCCGCTTACCGTCGTGGTGACTTGTTCCAGAAGCGACGGCAGCTGATGGAGGCTTGGGCGCGGTTCTGCGCCGCCTCCAAACTCCAAGATGAGATTTTTGCAATTACCCGCCGCATCTGAAGTGAGATTGGTTCAAAGGCTATAAAAAGCTGGACACTAGTCCCGAAGTTACGCCAAAGGACGCCATCTAAGGGCACTGCCGTAAGCGCCGATTTGATCTCGAGGCGTAATGTACTGCATAAGCTCAGAACTGTCCTAGCCGTACTGGATTGACTAGGTGGGCCAAACAGGTCAATCGCACTGTCCAGGCATGCCCTACAGTCTATTCTCCAGGGGACCCCTGAGGGAGCAGCTATCTAACCTCCTGAGGAAAGACTTGAGGAAGATCCTGAGGGTATTCTTAGAGTAATTCCTGAGGACGTCCCTAGCACTGTGATGTTTTTGGAACATCCAAGATAGCGTATTGGTAAAATACAGCAATATATGAGCTTGGCTAATATTGACAATATCGAGATTTTGCGTTAAAAACACAGTCGATCTTTCGACACAGGTGCGCGATGCTTCTCAAGAATCATACTCTTTCACCGAGCCTATCAACCCTAAGCGACAGAGAGGAGAGAAACGCGGCGGTCGGCCAGAGTTGCGCCGCAGATCAAACCTGCCAAGAGTACCACCATCCAGCTGCTTACACGATTGCTCAATTCGTTCACGCATTCGGCATCAGTAGGGCTCATCTGTACGCCCTTATTCGGAGAGGAGAAGGCCCAAAAAAGTTTACAGTCGGGAGGCGACGTCTGATTTCCGGCCTTTCGGCGGCCGCATGGATAAGGCGCAAGGAGGCCCTCGCCGCTGCACAGTTGACCCCCGGAGCAGAACGGTGATGGCACAGCCATCGGAGTTGACCTCTGCAGAGCCGCCGCATGCGGCACATGTCAACATGTCGGCCGGCTCCATCGAAGTCATAAAGACTTCCGAAGGCGACGTGCTATCCGCTCTCGCCGAAGAGCTTGAGAGCGCAGCCCGTCGGATACGCAAACGGCTCAAGAACATGAGCACCAGCGTCATCGAGATTGGTCGTGAGCTCCGCGCCGCCAAGCAGCATCTGGAGCACGGTCACTTTCTTGATTGGGTCACAAACGCATGCGAGCTTTCTCTCCGCAGTGCACAGCTTATGATGAGGGCTGCCGAGTGGGCGGAAGGCAAATACGAAATTGTTGCGCATTTGGCACCGACCACGATTTACCTGCTTGCTGCACCATCTACGCCAGATACTGTCCGGCACGAGGTCCTGTCCCGACTAGAGGAAGGAGAAACGCCGGCTACCCAACTCGTCAAAGAGATGATCCGGGCGGCGAAGGCGAACAAGCGGACGCCGAGGGAGAAGGACAGCCAGCGAGAGTGTAACGGTCAGCAATACGGTGGTCGGCCCACGCACCCTCCGCCGAAATCTCGGCAACGCGAACAGCAGCAACTCCAGGAGAGGCCCATTGCAGCCGAACAAGCGGCCGCCACGGACGAACTTATAAAGATGCTCGCAGCCTGGAGCAGGTTTAGCGATTTCATCACGCTGCTGGGAAAAGCGGACGTCTTGCGGTTCGTCCAGGCCCTGAGGGACGGCGTAAGTTGGCGCGACCTTGGTACCTCCAGTCAACCTTCGGTGACAAACCAAACGCATGGACTGCTGGGATCGCCTAAAGCCGCAGCTGACGACGCTACGCGCGAGTGCCTCGGCGCCGCGGAGGAAGCAACGGCGGCCACGCCGGAAGAGGCCTCAGACAAAACGCCGGCCCCCGAGCACTTGGCGGCAGCGAAGCCGACACCCGCAATGGGAGCCCCCGACAGGTCAGCGAGTGTCTCGGCAGAGGAGCTCGCGGTAATTTTCAATGGTCTGAAACCGAACACTCAGCGGCGCGGCTTGCAGTGGGTCGCTGGCGGTTGTCCTATTGCCATCCCATCCGATGAACACTTCATTATCACTGAGAACCTATTGCCATTCCGCGACGCGGTGAGCAAAGCGAGCCCGACGGAACGGAAACGGTTTCTTGATACGGCGGCGCTGCAGATGACTGGCCGCGCCGAGGAGGCTGTGTGATGCCAAACCCCCAAAGCAACTTCATGAAGTTCGCCGACACGGATTTCGAACCCTACATCTTGCCCATCATCCCCTCGGGCGCGAAGCTCACCGCGAACAGCACTCTTAACGAGGAGCAACACGGAAAAATCCCGGGCGAGTGGGTTTCAGACGTGGGTGCCTGGAGAGGGCTTGTAAACTGGCAGGATAGGTGGGCTCGCGGCAGCAAGAAAGCCCTCGAGCGCTGGCAATGCTGGCAGACTGAATACGCTCAGGCGATAGGGGCCACCTGCCCCGTCGCAATCGCGGTGGGCATGAACACGCGCGTCTTCAACTGCTCGATATCGACAGCGACGACCTAGCGATTGCCGACCAGATCGAGGCGATCATCGCCGAGCGTATGAGTGCTGAGACGCCGGTGGTGCGCCTTCGCCATGGCAGCCCTCGCCGGGTGCTCGTCTACGAATATGACCAGCATACAGCCCCGATCAGAAAGCATCGCCTCGCATTCAGCGATGCGCGGGGCAACAAGCATATCGTCGAATATCTCGCCCGGGGACAACAGGTCGTGATCGAAGGTCCGCACGCCAAAGGTGCTATGCACTATTGGCGCAACGGCGGGCTCATCGAGCATCGCGCCTGGTTGACAGAAAACTTAGTCAACGGCGACCAGGTCAACGCCTGCATGCGGGCACTTGGTGAGTGGGTCGACAGCACGGACGGTTTTGAGCGGATCAAGCTCACTTTGCCGACCGGCGGCAGCTGCGCGGCGGCAATCAAGATTGCTGAGCCGAGCAGTCCGCACCTAGCGAGCGACATGGACCTGCTCGCCCGGTGCGTGCGCGCGATCGACATCAACGACGAGCGGCTTGCTGACTACGACACGTGGTGTGTCCTGGTCAGGGCCATCAAG
>DATAQX010000544.1:0-14055 GCA_036264455.1 Silvibacterium sp.
GGGAAGCTTTTCACCGATCTTGAGCGTGGCTTCCTGCCCATCCGAGGCGCGAATTCTCGGATTCTGGAGAATCCTTGTGGAGCTGTCGGTCAGCAGCAGATTGGCCGTCGCCTGCCCGATGGTGACGGCAAAATTCGTAGCATTCAGGTGCGCAAGACTATTGAGCGTAAGGCCATTGCTTGTATCGGTAGAGGTTGTCGTCGTGCCCGTCGTGGTGCTGGAAGATGACGAGGAAGAAGAGCTAGTGTTCTGATTGTTATTCGACGCCTGAAAGGCTATCGTGGCCGTCTGCGGCAGCTGAATGCCGATCGTCCGTTCATAGTTGCGGCTCACTTCAAGGACCGCCACGTCGACCACAACCTCCGGCTTCGCCTTATCCAGATCGTCGATCAGCTTCTGGGCCAGCATCAGCTCATCGGGCGTGCCGCGCATGATGATCGCATTCTGGCTCGCTACTCCATAAATCTTGGCCGTCTGAAACATGTTGCGCAGCGCTGTCTGCACATCGGTGAAGTCGTTCTGCTGCGCCACATTCGTCAGGTAGAAGGTCTGCACCGCCTCCTCATCCAGCTCCGTGCGCTTGGCGCGCGTGTTCTGCGCCACAAAAATGGTGTTCGGCGTGATCGGCCGCCAGAACGTTCCGGAAATTGTCCCGACGATCCTCAGCGCGTCATAGAGGTCCACGTTCGTCAGGTCTACCTGTACGCGTTTCGAGGTGTAATCCGGATCGAAGAGGACATTTATGCCCGCCATCCTGCCGATCGTCTGGTAGACAACCTTGCTGTCTTCCACCATATGCAGCGTCAGCGGCTCGCGCGAAAGCGGCTTAAGCTGGATCGGCGTACCAATTCCGCCCAACTGGCTCTCAGTCGCCGTCAGACTGGAAGTCTCCTGATTCTGAGCAGCGGCCGCCGCCTTGTTCCGCATGGCGTCGATCTCTTGCTGCGCCAGCTCATTGCTGGGGTCGATCTCGAGCGCCCGCAGGAACTCGGTCAGCGCCCCTGTTGAGTCGCCCTGATCGCGCAGCTTCTCACCCCGCTTGACATGGATATCGGCGGCAGAAAAGCGCGAACGGTCGTAGCTCGTCTTGTAGCGCAGGTCCTTGGGATTTTTCTGAAAGGCTCTGTAGTAGAGATCGTAGGCGGCTTCGATATCGCCCCTGGCCTCGGCCGCCTGCCCCTGCTTATACAGCTTGGAGGCAGACTCCTTGGCTAGCTTCTCGGCCGATTCCGCCTGAACGCGGGGAGAAAAAGCAGCCAGTCCCAGGGTAATCATCAGGCTCAGAGCGGCGAGCGCTCCCCATTTCAAAATACGGTAATTCATCAAACTCCGGCAGGCTGGCTTGGGGTTGGTTTTGGTGTCATTAACGGCGCGCGCCCGCCACGACGCGGCGGTTCTTAAACTGTTTCTTCTCATCACCTGGTGCTGGTCGAGTATAGCATCGCGGTCAATCCCGTCAGGTCTGATATCGGATGCATCCTCGCCGCCGCGTGCTAGCATTGAAAGTCAGACTCCTGTCCATGTCCCGGCAATCCACACATCTTGTCAGTCAGCCCCCCGCAAAAAACAAGCCGCGAGACCCGGTTGCCGCCGGCCAGCGCGATGCTGCCGTCAACCGCGCCGCCAGCCACAACTACTTCCTGCTTGACCGCTTCGAGTGTGGAGTCGCCCTGCGCGGCACCGAAGTCAAATCCATCCGTGAAGGTAAGGCTAACCTGAAAGACGCCTACGGCATCATCAAAGATGGCGAGGCTTTCCTGCTGAATGCCCATATCGGGCCTTATTCCCACGGCAATGCCAGCAACCACGACTCTCTCCGGACGCGAAAACTCCTCCTGCACCAAGAGGAAATCCGCAAGCTAACCGGACAGACGCAGCTCAAAGGACATACGCTCATCCCCACCCGCTTCTATTTTCGTAACGGCCGGGTGAAATGTGAGCTGGCCGTCGCCAAGGGGAAGCAGGACTGGGACAAGCGCGAAACCGAACGCCGCCGCGAAGCCGACCGCGAAGCCCGCGCCGCCATCGCCCATAGTAAGGGCAAATACGCAAAGTGATAGCCAAATTCGCATCAAAGCCACATTCCAAGACGACTGAGAAATGAAAACCGAACTCCTTTTCACGCCTGCCGCAGCCGCTCAAACAGAACTTCTCGTTGTCTTCGCCGCCGATAACTCGACCAGCAAGGAAAAGGACGCGAAGCCCGAAATCGCTCTCCTTACCGCCGAGGAAGCCATCCAGAAGGCCGCGAGTTATGTCCTCTCGACCGGCGAATTCAAGGCCGAATCGAACGAGACCCTGCTTCTTCACGCGCCCGAGGGGCTTGCCGCCGCGCGTCTGCTCATCGTTGGACTCGGCAAGGCCGCCAAAGCCACGCCGCACGATCTGCGCAAGGCTGCTGGAACCGCAGTCCGTTTCGCCAAGCCGCGCGGCATCCGCTCGCTGGCCATCGCCGCGCCCGGACATCTCGGCACGACACCAACGATCCGCGCCATCGCTGAAGGCGCCATCGTAGCCGACTTCGATTCCGACACCTACCGCACCGACCGCAAAGACCGAAGCATCCAGTCGCTCTCGGTCGCCGTTCCCTCCGGAGCGCACGAATCAGCAGCTGAAGCCGGCCTTCGCGAAGGCGTCGTCATCGCTGAATCGCAGAACTTCGCCCGCTCGCTCATCATCGAGCCCGGCAACTTCATGACGCCCACCATCCTCGGCCAGAAAGCCGCCGAAATGGCCACCGAAAACGGGTTGAAATGCGAAGTCTACGGCTCCGAAATCATCGATGAGCTGGGCATGCGCGCCTTCCTGAGCGTAGCCCAAGGCTCCGATGAGCCGCCTGCGCTCATCGTCATGACCTACGATCCTCCGGAAGCCCAGGCTGAACCCGTGCTTGGCCTGGTCGGCAAGGGCATCACCTTCGACACAGGCGGCATCTCCATCAAGCCCGCCGACAACATGGAGAAGATGAAGTACGACATGGCCGGCGGAGCCGCCATGATCGGAGCCATGCGCGCCATCGCCCAGCTCAAGCCAGCGGTCAAAGTCATTGCCATTGTCTGCGCCGCCGAAAACATGCCCTCCGGCAAGGCCGTCAAGCCCGGCGATATCACCATTGCCATGTCCGGCAAATCCATTGAGGTCCTCAATACCGACGCCGAGGGACGCATGGTGCTCGCCGACGGACTCCATTACTCCAGGCAGCTCGGGGCCACCCACCTCATCGACGCGGCCACCCTCACCGGAGCCGTAGCCATCGCTCTTGGCCAGATCAACGCTGGAGTCTTTGCGAACGATGACGAAGCCTACCACCACTTCACCGCTGCGCTTGGCATCTCCGGAGAAAAATTCTGGCGGCTGCCTCTCGACGACGAGTACCGCGAGCAGATCCGCTCTTCCATCGCCGACATCCAGAACACCGGCCTCACCCGCTACGGCGGAGCCATCAATGCCGCCATGTTCCTCAAAGAATTTGTGGGCGACACGCCGTGGCTGCACCTCGATATCGCCGGCATGGCCTGGCAGGACTCGGAGAAGCCATGGTCTGCAAAAGGTCCCACTGGTGTAGCCGTCCGCAGTATCGTTGAGTGGGTTCGCAGTTACGTTTGAGCCGGACAAATCCGGATGCCGGGTGCCCCGCCTTCGCGCAGCTAAGGCGGGGATCGATCACCGAACCCTGAGTGGATGGCTTAGAATCAAATCTCAAGCGATACCCTATGCCATTCATTCGAGCCTGCATAAATTGCGGCGCTAAAAATCGTATTCCCGCCTCGCACCTCGCCGACACCGGCCGTTGCGGAGCCTGCAAGAACGCCCTTCCCCCGGTCGATGAGCCCATCCCCGCCGACACTGCTCTCTTCGACGACATCATCCAGAATGCCCGGGTTCCGGTCCTCGTCGATTTCTGGGCCGACTGGTGCGGACCCTGTCACATGGCCGCTCCCGCAGTCGCCCGCACCGCCGCGGAGATGGCCGGGCGCGCCATCGTCCTCAAAGTCGATACCGAGAAGTCTCCCGAGCTTTCTGTCCGCTATAACATTCGCGGCATCCCCAACTTCATCGTTTTCGCTGGCGGCAAGCTCGTGAACCAGCAGGCGGGAGTCGTCGGCCATGAG
Organism: Silvibacterium sp.; assembly: GCA_036264455.1. Classification (GTDB taxonomy): domain Bacteria; phylum Acidobacteriota; class Terriglobia; order Terriglobales; family Acidobacteriaceae; genus Silvibacterium. The sequence continues at coordinate 4,113 of DATAQX010000544.1, forward strand.
CAGATGGAAGGGTGGCTGAAGGCCGCCAACTTCGTTCGGGCTACGTGATCACGCACAGGTAAAATTCCAGTCGATATACCATCGGGCTTTTCCTTATCAGGAGCACACCATGCAAAGTCGCATCATCGGCACCACCATGCCTGTTCTCGAATTCCTCCTCGAACCCAATGAAGCCGTCATCTCAGAGGCCGGGGAGCTCTCCTGGATGTCCAGTTCCATCCAGATGACGACCCACACCCAGATGGGCGGGGGTGGTGGATTCTTCGGAGCCATCCGCCGCGTCGCTGGAGGCGGCAGCCTTTTCATGACCGAATATCGCGCCTTTGGCGGCGTTGGGGAAGTTGCCTTCGCAACCAAGGTCCCCGGCCATATTCTGCCCATCGATATCACGCCGGGCCGCGAGCACCTGATTCATCGCCACGGCTTCCTCTGCGCCACTCCGCAGATCGAGATCGGCGTCGCTTTCCAGCAATCGCTGGGAGCAGGCATCTTCGGCGGTGACGGCTTTCTGCTCCAGAAGGTCGGAGGCCATGGCACCGCCTGGCTCGAACTCTCCGGCGAAGTGGTCCTCAAGGAACTCCGCCCCGGTGAAACCCTGCGTGTTCACCCCGGCCACGTGGGAGCCTTCGAGGCCACTGTCGCCTTTCAGATCACCCGCATCTCCGGCATCAAGAACATGTTCTTCGGCGGAGATGGAGTCTATCTCGCCGCCCTCACCGGTCCCGGGAAGGTCTGGCTGCAAACCCTGCCCATCGCCAAGCTGGCCCACACCCTCATGCACTACATGCCCACAGAGGCCGCTCGGGAGACAACCGAGGGAGGCATCGTCGGCGGCCTCATCGGCTCCGTTCTTGGCGGCATGAAATGAATTGCCGAAATATCTGCCGCAGGAAAGGATTGCCCACTCAGTGAAGATTTTTAGAACGCCCCGAATCTTCTCTCTCGTCATTTTCGCCCTCTCCATCCAGGCCGTCGCCTCTGCGCAGCCCTCCCCGCAATTCACGGCGACACTCGACAGGATGATGAACAAGCACGAATTCTCCGGAGCCGTCTTCGGGCCGGCGCGCTGGCTGCACGACGGCGCAGAGTACACCACCGTCGAGCCATCTGCCGAGATTCCCAAGAGCGCAGCCAATCCGCAAGGCGGTCAGGATATCGTCCAGTACGATACTGCCACCGGTAAACGCGCCGTCCTCGTCTCCGCAGCGAAGCTGATTCCTACCCCGGGCGCGCAGCCCCTCCGCATCGAGGACTACGCCTGGTCAAAGGACAACCGTCTGCTGCTCATCTTCACCAACACGAAGAAGGTCTGGCGCCTCAATACGCGCGGCGACTACTGGCTTCTCGACCTCAACAGCGGCAAGCTTAAGAAACTCGGCGGAGACGCGCCGGAATCCTCTCTTATGTTCGCGAAGTTCTCGCCTGACTCCCAAAGTGTCGCTTTTGTGCGCGCGAACAACATCTATGTGCAGGACCTGGCCACGGGTGCTGTACGCCCGCTCTCTACCGATGGATCGGCAACGCTGATCAACGGAACCTCCGACTGGGTGAACGAAGAAGAGCTCAAGATCCGCGACGGATTTCGCTGGAGCCCTGACAGCCAGTCAATCGCGTTCTGGCAATTCGACACCACGGGCGTCGGGGAGTACACACTCATCAATGACACCGCCAAGGAATATCCCCAGACCACGCGCTACCTCTATCCGCAGCCTGGTACAACCAACTCGGCGGTGCGTGCCGGCGTAGTCTCCGCTCAGGGAGGACCGGTGCGCTGGATGAATCTGCCTGGAGACCCGCGCCAGCATTACATTGCCCGCCTGGACTGGGCCGCGGATTCGAATGAGCTCGTGATCGAGTACCTGAATCGCCTGCAGAACACCAACCAGGTCTTCCTGGCCAACGCTCAGACCGGGGAAGTGCGCCCGTTTTTCGAGGATCAGGACAAAGCCTGGGTCGATGCAGTCGATGACTTCAACTGGGTGCAGAAGAATAAGGGTCTGGTGTGGCTCAGCGAGCGCGACGGCTGGCGTCACGCTTATATCTTCTCCCGTGCCACCGGACAGCCGCAGCTCATCACCAATTTTGCAGGGGATGTCATCAGCGAGGTTGCCGTGGATGACATGAATGGATGGTTTTATTTCGAGGCATCGCCAGACAACGCCACGCAGGCCTACCTCTATCGCTCGCGACTCGATGGCACAGGATCGCCCGAACGCGTCACGCCATCAGACCAGCCCGGATCCCATCGCTACGAGCTTTCGCCCGACGGCCAGTGGGCGTTCCACATCTATTCCAACTTCAACCATCCTCCGGTCACGGAACTGGTTCATCTGCCCGACCACAAAGTGGTCAGGACGCTCCAGGCCAACGAGGAGCTAGTGCGCAAGGTTCAGGATCTGATCTCCTCGCAGACCGAGTTCTTCAAGGTTCCCGTCTCCGGCGGAGTCACCCTCGATGGCTACATGATTCGCCCGCCCAACTTTGATCCCTCGAAAAAGTACCCGGTGCTCGTGCAGGTATACGGCGAACCCGCCGCAAACATCGTGCGCGACGCATGGGGAGGCAACAACCGTCTCTTCCATTCCCTTATCGCACGCGAAGGATACATCGTTGTCAGCTTCGATAACCAAGGCACGCCCGCGCCTAAGGGCAGGGAGTGGCGCAAGGTGGTGTACGGCAGCGTCGGCGTGCTCTCAGCCGCGCAGCAGGCCGAGGCTATCCGCGAGCTCGCCAAAGAGCGCAGTTATATCGACACCTCTCGCCTTGCTATCTGGGGCTGGAGCGGCGGGGGATCAAATACCCTCAACCTCATGTTCCGTTCCCCAGGCCTGTTCAAAGCCGGCATCGCGGTCGCCCCCGTCGCCGATGAAAGCCACTACGACACCATCTATCAGGAACGCTATATGGGCTTGCCACAGGACAACGTGAAGGGCTATCACGATGGATCGCCCATCAACTTCGCCCAGAACCTCACCGGACACCTGCTCATCATCCACGGCTCAGGCGACGACAACGTGCATTTTCAGGGAACCGAACTGCTCATCAACAGGCTGGTTGAGCTGGGCAAGCCCTTCGACTTCATGGACTACCCCAATCGCACCCACTCTATCTCCGAGGGACCAGGTACTTCGTTTCACATCTACAGCCTGATCGCCCGCTATCTTGAAGAGCACGTCCCACCAGGCGGAGTTCCTCAATAGGCTTCGTTCGATCAAAAAACAGAATCGGGGTGTCCAGGGTCAGGACTTTTGAATGTGAGAGCTTAAGAAGTTAGTCATGCCGGTTCTTCAAAACGCCGTTCGGCTCGGCTGCGGAAACTGCTGAACCATGTTCAGCCACGAGATGAAGATCGCCTCCACCTGATCCTTCGAGTGATTGGCAATCATAAAGTGATATTTCTCTCCCGATTTAAGAACGATGCCGTCCTTATGTGTCTTTGCAATACTGGCGACAGGGAAGTTCAGATCCGCCTGATTCGGGCATCTGAAGTGAAGTCTGGCCCTTGTGAGCTCGAGTTGCCCCGTGCAGCCGCCAAATACCTTCTTGTGTGTGGCCTCATATCTCACCGTCGCGTAACCGGGAGCCGGCGACGCAGCTAAGTTTGGAATCGTGTCGGGAACCTTTTTGGGTACGACCAGACCCTGCGCTCGCGGTGTAATAGCCGGAACGATCGGAGACGGTTTTGACAGAGGTTGCGTTGGCGGGGATTGCTGAGTTGCCGGGAGTGACTGGAGTTGTGCATCTGGCTTTGGATTTGGGTCGGAAGGCTTCTTGTCGTTTGCGCCGACATACAACCCGCATAACACACCGATCGCCAGGAACAATCCAGCCCCGGCGCTTAGCGAACTACGCGAGCTAAATGCTGGCCATTGGTCTTCAGATACGCCCTTGGCCATATTGATAGGAAGGACATTGTTTCTGCCCGTCCGCCCGGAATCTGAGGAATTGATATTGTTCCTGGAGAAGGGTGGGCAGCTCCTGCTGTTGTCGCTGGGAGGATCGAAATCCTTCGCCACAGTAACCTCCTTAACGCGATATGGGGGGAATTCCCGCGCTGGCTGGGGAGTCCCGATGGGCCTGCGTCCAATCCTAGCCTCATCGGAACTGGTCTGCAATCATTCGCCGCCGTCTATTTCCCGTTTTTCCGCAGCCTTCTCACGCGCTAACCTGGAGGACCGAAGCCAAAGGGTCCGGATTCTCAGACACGGTTCTGCGCCCCTGAGCTTTGTCCATTGCTTTTACTGCGGCACCTGCCATCCCGCCCCGGCATTCTCCATCGTGATCTGTCCCGGCTGCGGACCCGAAATCGCAGCTGCCATCTCAGGAAAGGCCGCGCGCATCTCGTCGGTCTTAACCCACACCGGCACGTCCATCATCGTTGAGTGATAATTCACCGTCGTCTGCAGAAAGCCATTCTGCTTCACCGGCGGCGTAAACCCATCCATACTCGCGACCACGCGATGTCCGTAGCAGAATCTCCCTTTCATCCTCTCGCCCAACGGAGTCAGCGTGTACCGCTCCACCTTGATCGCCGCCGCCTCCTGCCTGGCCAGCAGTCCTGCGCTGGTCATCGCGTCCAGCCGCTTCACTTCAGTCCTGGCATCGCTTCCTGGACTCACTTCATAGGGAAACCTCATCGCCGTCGGAAACAGGCATTCGTTGTGGCTCTCGTAATACGTATTCAGAGCCTTCTCCAGCTTTGCGTTCGTAGGCTTCGTATCCGTTGCGCAACCCGCCACCAGCAATCCTGCACATGCTGCAAGCATCCACTGCTTCATCGTATGTCCCATTCTTTCTCCTGTACCTGATTCTGCAACTTTAAGGAGATAGGATGACAACCATCCATCGGACGCGGCGAAGAAGAATTCAAACTGATACACTTTTTTCATCTTGGTTGAGCTTCTTCCATCGATTCTGTCAGCGGACTTCGCGCATCTGGCCGATGAGGTTCAGGCTGCCGAAGCCGGGGGCGGCACGGTCATCCACGTCGATGTGATGGACGGGCATTTTGTCCCCAACCTGACGCTGGGGCCTCCGGTAGTGAAGTCATTGCGCAAGGTGACGGCTCTGCCGCTTGACTGCCACATGATGATCGAGAATCCCGACGACTTCGTCGAGGCATTCGCGGACGCGGGCGCAGACTGGATGAGCGTGCACTATGAGGCCTGCCGCCATCTTCACCGTTCACTCGAACTGATTGAACAGCACGGGATGCGGCCGGCAGTGGTAATCAATCCGGCGACGCCGGTCGATCTGCTGATTCCGGTATTGGGCCTGGTTCACCATGTCCTGGTGATGAGCGTGAATCCGGGGTTTGGCGGGCAGAGCTTTATTCCCTACTCGCTGAACAAGATCCGGCGCCTGAAAGAACTTCGCCAAGAGCTGGGTCTAAGCTATAGGATTGAAGTAGACGGCGGGGTTGCTCACGACACGATAGGGCAGGTCGTCGAAGCTGGAGCAGAGCTGCTGGTGGCCGGCAGCGCCGTATTCTCAGACGGCCGGGCGGAGCAGAATGCGCGAGAGCTGCTGCAGGCCGCACAGCTGGCTGCAGCGGAACGAGTTTAGAACGGACGAGAGCAATAGTGTTGGTAAAGGTTGAGGTGTTATGAATCGCGTTATTACTCAGATTGCGGTAATCGGCTTGTGCGTGATGCTCGTGCCATCAGCGCACGCAATTGGCAAGAAGAAAAAGAAACAAAGCGACCTGAGCTCGAATCCGCTGGCGAATGTGAAGTCGAAGCAGCCCGACAAGGAGCTCTTCGACAAAGCCATGGTGGCGCTGAAGAAGGGCAGATACGACGTGGCCCGCCTGGACCTGCAGACCCTTCTGAATACCTATCCGGAAACCGAATACGCGATGCGCGCCAAGCTGGCTATCGGCGACACCTGGTACAAGGAAGGCGGCTCGGCGGCACTGACGCAGGCCGAAAGCGAGTACAAGGACTTCATCACCTTCTTCCCCAATACTCCGGAAGCAGCCGAAGCGCAGATGAAGGTGGGAGACATCTACTTCCAGCAGATGGAGAAGCCGGATCGCGACCCGGCAAACGTGAATCATGCCGAGCAGGAATACCGCACCATGATTCAGGATTTCCCGGATTCGCCGCTGGTTCCGCGCGCCAAGCAGCGGCTGCGCGATGTGCAGGAAGTACTGGCGCAGCGCCAGTATGAGATTGGCGTCTTCTATTCGTCGCGTGAGAACTGGCCGGCATCCATCGCCCGCCTGCAGACCGTTGCTGATACCTATCCGCTGTTCAGCCAAAGCGATATGACACTGATTACTCTGGGAGATGCCTACGCAACAGAGGCGCAGCTAATCAGCCGGTACAACATTCCGCCGGCGGCAAAGGCACAACTGGTAAAGGTGTATAACGACCGCGCCAGCGCGGCGTGGGAGCGCGTGGTAACCCGGTATCCGATGGCTCCGCATGTGGAAGATGCCAAGGACCGGCTAATCGCAATGGGCCGTACGGTTCCGGAACCCACGGCGCAGGAGCTTGCCGAGAGCGAAGCTGAAGAAGGCAGCCGGGTAGGCGTGAAGCTCAAGGATCGCGCAATGCTGCTGGTGAAGCATGGGCCCTCCACCGTTGAAGCTGCGCGCGTGGGTGACCCTTCGCTAACGGATCCAACTCCGACGCTGGCTCCTGACGTGATCAAGCAGACAAAGGCAACTTTCGATGCCGCCCTGAAGGGTGCACCTCTTCCCGGCGTTGCACCCAACGGCGAGGATGCCACAGTAACGGCCATCAGCAACGGTACGGCTCCTCCGCGCACGGATCAGCCCGCGGCTCCGCTGAAACTTGAAACCGTGCCAGATGCGTCGGGGACCAGCGGCAGCACGGTCACGGTCGAGATTCCGAGCGGCAGCGGCAGCGCGTCGAATGCCGATACGGGCGCAGGCGATCCGAACGGCGCAGGGAATGCGGCCGCTCCTGCGAAGGCGGTTGGAGCCAAGGGCGACGCGATCGACTCTACGGTTCACGTGAACGACGCCCCTGTGGTGAAAGCTGTTGGCCCGGCAAACAATCAACCGCTGCCGGCAGTCGATAAACCGGCTGAGGCTCCCAACCAGATCAACGACGTGAAGAGCGGCGGGGCGCAGGTGAACACCGGCGCAACCGCAACCGGAAAGAAGACCAAGAAGGCGCCTTACGATTCGAAGGAAGAATCGTCGAGCAAGCACAAGAAGAAGAAGGGCCTGGCGAAGGTGAATCCGTTCTAGTCGCAGCCCTGCTGAAATAAATAAGGGCCGTCTGCGGACGGCCCTTTGGTTTTGTGGGAGTGAAAACCTTGATCGTAAATTGGGCTACGAACTGAGTGGCAGCAGCAGTCTCGTTCGTTCGAAGCGCGCACTTCACCAATTTTCATTTCGTTGCCTTTGAGGCTTACGATGCGGATGTGGAACGATCGTCAATCCATTTCGTCATGGCCGTGCTTATAGCTGGTATTGCGCCAGGGCAGCAGCAGGTCGGACATGACATCATTGCAAGGCTCTTGCCAGATGGCAATCCGCATCGCATCGTCAGCCTTGACACTGCGGAGAAAAATACGGCTGTAAAGCAGCTTCGAGCAGCCCAGAAGGCAGCAACTGATGAGCAGTCAGTGGAGGTAGCCTTCCTGCTCGCTGCTTACGACTCCGACTACGAGAAGAACCGCGATTATCTGATCGAAAATCTGCGCGGCTGTACTACTCCGGCGCTCAAGTCTGGCTGCGACCGAAGCATTGCCCACTATCTCATCGTTCTATATGAACGTGGTCATAAGGATGTATTGAAGCCATTGATGCTGCTCGGGAAGGATAGTTATAACCCGATCGTCTCAGAGGGCCTTGGCGACTTCTTCTCTGATCTCCTCGCTGACAGCCCCGGCGCCTTCTTAGACACGATTCGACAATTTGAACCACAGGCACAAAAGCAGTTATGCGACCTCGCCGGCGCGGCGGATGGCGACGGACTCTCTGCGGACAAGTTTCAGCGAGTTCAGAAAGAACTCAAAGCGAGAAACGATGAACTCTCGCTAACGTGCCTGCAAGTGATTGAAGCTGCGAACAGGCCCGAATAGCTGGAGTCTCGACTGCTGACAGGGGTTTGCGCTCGACTACTTACGAATCCAACAGCGGCCGCTTCTTCCAAACTGGCCCATGCGTCTGGCCACGTCCCGCTGCCGTGCTATCGTAAAAGGTTGTCTTCTCACCGAAATGCCCCAGGATCTCCAGAAAGCTTATGACCCCACTGCGATTGAAGATCGGTGGGCCGCCTATTGGGTAAGCGAGCGTCTGTTCGACCTTCCTTCGCCTGAAAACTCGCTACAAGCTCCCTTGTTCACCATGCTGCTGCCGCCGCCCAATGTGACGGGCAACCTGCACATGGGCCATATGTTTGAGCACACGGAGATGGACATCCTGACGCGCTGGCACCGCATGCGCGGCGACCTGACGCTGTGGCTTCCAGGAACCGACCACGCGGGCATCGCCACGCAGTTGATGGTCGAGCGTCAATTGAAGAGCGAGGGCAAGACGCGGCAGCAGCTTGGCCGCGAGGCCTTTGTCGAGCGCGTGTGGAAGTGGAAGCAGCATTATGGTGGGGCCATTCTGGAACAAATGAAACGGCTCGGGGCGAGCGTCGACTGGTCGCGCGAATATTTCACGATGGATGAGAATCTCTCCGTCGCCGTCAGGGAGGCCTTCGTACGGCTGTATGAGCAGGGGCTGATCTATCGCGGGGCTTACATCGTGAACTGGTGCCCGGACTGTCAGACTGCCATCAGCGATCTTGAAGTGGTCCATGAAGAAAAGCAGGGCAAACTGTGGGAAATTAAGTACCCGGTGCTGAGCGAGATGCACCCGGACAAAGACGAGCCCGGACAGTTTGTAACCGTGGCTACCACTCGCCCGGAGACGATGCTGGGCGATACGGCGGTCGCGGTCAATCCCGACGACGAGCGTTACAAACATCTGCACGGCAAGCGCCTGCGGCTGCCGCTGGTGGGCCGGGAGATTCCGATTGTCACAGATAGCTGGGTCAGCACCGAGTTTGGCACAGGAGCGGTGAAGGTAACTCCGGCGCACGATCCCAACGATTTTGCGATTGGCGAGCGGCATGGGCTACCTGCGATCTCCATAATGGATGAGACGGCGCACATGAACGCCGAGGCCGGCGTTTACGCGGGCCTGGATCGCTACCAGGCGCGCAAGCTTGTGCTGGCAGACCTGGAAGCACAGGGCTTGCTCGGCGCGGTGAAGGACCACGTGAACTCAGTGGGCATGTGCGACCGCAGCAAGACGGTCGTCGAACCCCGTTTGTCAACGCAGTGGTTCATAAAGATTCAGCCGCTGGCTGACAAGGCTATCGCCGCAGTCGAGCAGGGTTATATCCGGTTTACGCCCGAGCAATATGCGAAGACTTATTTCGCCTGGATGCGGAATATCCATGACTGGTGCGTCTCGCGACAGTTGTGGTGGGGGCATCGCATTCCAGCGTGGCACTGCGCGACGTGTAAGCAGATCACGGTTGCGCGCGATACTCCGGCGAAGTGCGCGCATTGCGGCAGTGTGGAGATTACGCAGGAGACGGATGTACTCGATACGTGGTTTTCGTCGGGGCTGCTTCCCTGCACGGTGTTTGGCTGGCCGCAGCACACGCGCGATCTGGATATCTTCTATCCGACGCAGCAGCTGGTTACGGGCACGGACATTCTCTTCTTCTGGGTGGCGCGCATGATCATGTTCGGCTGCCATTTCATGCTCGATGTGCCGATGCCCGATGGCTCTGAGCGCACGCTGAAGGACGCGGTGCCGTTCCGTGATGTCTACATTCATGGACTGATCCGCGATGCGGACCGGCAGAAGATGTCGAAGACCAAGGGCAACGTGATCGATCCGATCGAGGTAGTGGGAAAATTCGGCACGGATGCAGTGCGATTCACGCTGGCCGCCATGGCCTCA
>DATAQX010000600.1:0-2550 GCA_036264455.1 Silvibacterium sp.
CGTGAGCTGGCCGGAAGCCGCGTGCGCTACGGCTATCGCCGCCTGACGGTGCTGCTGAAGCGTGAGGGATGGGAAGTAAACGCTAAGCGCATTTATCGGCTCTACACTGAGGAGGGCTTGATCGTGCGCACCCAGAAGCGCGCGCATCAGTTGCTCACTCGTGAAGCCACACTGTTCCTGCAAGGTGGACAGCAGCTCGCCAGGTGTTGGCAACTAAAATCATTCGCGTTCATAATCCAACGGCTCGTGGAACTTAGCCGAACCGACTGCTGATTCGTAAACATGGCAACCCAGGCTCACGCACTAGGGGAGTTCCATTCGCGAGGGGTTTTTGGCACAAATGAAAAAATGAAAAGCACCCGCAGACAGCGTTTTGAAAACAGCCAGCGGCCTGTGGCTGCTCTCCGCATGGGACGGTCCAGAATCGCTCTTTCTCGATTATAGAGAGGACTTGCCAATAGGCTTGGGCGTCAAGGCAATCATGCGCGTAAATTGACCGGTGTGACCCTCACTTAGTCACCACAGCGTCACCAGAAAATGATCTTGGCCAGAACGTCCGGCGCAAGCTATTGATTTAATTTGGCGTCCCCGACGGGATTTGAACCCGTGTTATCGCCGTGAAAGGATTTTATCAGCACGTAACTTATTGAAACTAGAGGCCGCGGATGGCTCCCAAAGTAGCTCTAGGACACTCTCAGGAAGTCTTATTGGACGCCAATCGGACGCGAATTTCGCTCTTGCAAATGTCCTTTGTAGGGCTCTTGATCGGCGTTTTGTTCATGATTATCACTTGTTCATGATTCATGAACAGAGATATTCTGTGTACGCAGGTAGGATTTTCCATGCGTACGCCACTCGCTATTCACGAACGCGAAGTCCTCGAGAAGGCTCTGGCCGCTCTTCCTCGAATTGCCGGCCTTCATGGGCGCACAACCGAAGCCGAACCCCATCGTGCGGCCTGTGGTGATGCGCTGGTCGAAATCAAAACAGCACAGCGTACATATCCCTTCGTAGTCGAGGTCAAGAATGTACGCCACTTCGCCACGATTGCCCTGGTCAAAGAACAACTCGCCTGCGTGAAACGAGGAGTTCATCCCCTTCTCATCGCCCCCTATATCACTCGCGCTCTTGCAGAGCGTTGCCGGGAATTGCATCTGCCTTTCCTTGATACGGCCGGGAATGCCTACCTCGAAGCTCCGGGCCTGATGGTCTACGTAACGGGGGAGCCGCGTCCAGCTGATCTCCGGGACGATGCACAATATCGGGCATTTACCACTGCCGGCATGAAGATTGCCTTTGTGATGCTTTGCCAACCAGAATTGGCCGAAGCAGCCTATCGCCAAATCGCTCGAACTGCCGGAGTCGCTCTGGGAGCTGTAGGGCCTGTTGTGCGTGACCTGGAGATTCGTGGCTTTCTGGTACAAAGAGACAAGAAGATACTGACAAATAAGCGAAAGCTTCTGGAAGAATGGGTAACGCGCTTTCCTGACAATCTCCGCCCAAAGTTGTTCCGCCGTCGATATCAGGCCGACACCGATCGTCTACTCGCTCTCGATCTCAAAGCTCATCATGGCTATTGGGGCGGAGAAATGGCAGGGCAGCGGCTGACCGGTTATCTGAAACCAGAACGCTACACTCTTTACATTGCGGGAGATGAGAAACCCCTACTCTTCCAGGCCAGAATGCGCCTCGACCCCAATGGGAACACTGAACTTTTGCAAACATTTTGGGATCTTCCCATTGATGAGAGGTATCCGGATGTTGTCCCCCCTCTCCTGGCCTATGCTGATTTGATGGCCACCCAGGACGGACGCAATCTGGAAACAGCACGTTTGATCTATGACAAGTTTCTTGAACCCCTACAAGGTTGATGAGAGCCGGGCACTTGATCCGGTGACGCTTCACATTCTCTCCGTTGTGAACCGCGTCGCTGCCGAACTGGAGATTCCTTATATCGTTGTTGGCGCGACAGCCCGTGATCTACTCCTCACTCACGTATTCGGAATTCCTGTAATGCGTGCGACCGCGGACGTCGACTTCGCCATAGCAGTAGATACATGGGAGAGGTTTCACCAGCTTCGAGCGGCATTGCTTGCGACCGGCGACTTTAGATCATCGACGATTGAACATCGCATTTATCTAAAAGCATCTTTTGTGGCTGAAGAAATCCCCGTGGACCTTATTCCCTTCGGCGGCATTGCTGAGGCTGATGTCATTCATTGGCCGCTGGAAAGGGAAACGGCGATGACGGTCGCCGGATTTGAGGACGCCATGGCGGCGGCGGTGCACGTGCAAGTAAATGACGATCTGACTATCCCGGTCGCATCGCTTGCAGGAATCGCAGTGCTGAAGCTGTTTGCCTGGTTCGACCGACAGACGACTGACAAAGACGGTCTCGATCTGTACCGAATCATCTCCACATATGCGGACGCAGGAAACCTCGACCGGCTATACGGCGAGGAAATCCGATTTATTGAACAGGCAGGCTACGATCCAGATCTTGCAGGAGCGGCACTTCTGGGGTCCGACGCTCGCCAGCTCTGCAGCATT
>DATAQX010000608.1:0-2907 GCA_036264455.1 Silvibacterium sp.
TTTGTGATGAGTGCGTCGAGCTTGCTCCTGAACGCCTATACCCGCGACGAGATCTCGCTGAGCGGTGATGAGCAGCGCCTTATCGGGCTCATCAACCGAATGAGGCTCTTTGCCCCGCCTGATGTTGTCCAAGGAGCGGAGGTGGCGCTGAGAGGCATCGTCGAGATCCTGCTGCAGCCGAGGATCGAACTCCGGCAACTCGCGAAACAGGCGTTGTCCAATAGCATCGAGGATCCGCTGCTGGCATTCAGCTCGATTTGCCGGGCTGATTTGGACAACGTGCACCGAACAGTCGGCTAACGGGCGGGGTTGGTAACCAGTCCGTCTGGGAAGGTAGTTCTGACGCAAAGCATGCCGGTTTATCCCTTGAAATCTGAACAGAAGCTCGGCGAGCATGCGCGGCTGGTGGAGGCCCGCGAGGGCACCGCGCCCTGGCGCCAGTGGGGCCCGTATCTGAGCGAGCGGCAATGGGGCACCGTCCGCGAGGACTACAGCGAGCACGGCACCGCATGGGATTATTTCCCGCACGACCACGCCCGCAGCCGCGCCTATCGCTGGGGTGAGGACGGCCTCGCCGGATTTTGTGACGACAAGCAGCTTCCGTGCTTTGCGCTAGCCTTGTGGAACGGCTGTGATCCGATCCTGAAGGAACGCGCCTTCGGCCTCACCAATGGCGAAGGCAATCACGGTGAGGACGTAAAGGAGTACTATTTCTATCTCGATGCGACGCCGACTTACTCTTACTGCAGATATCTCTACAAATATCCGCAGCAGGCCTTTCCCTATGATGATCTGGTTCGCACCAATTGAGCCCGCTCGCGTCAAGAATCTGAGTGCGAGCTGATCGACTCGGGGATCTTCAACGATGATCAATATTTTGATGTTTTCGCCGAGTATGGCAAGGCGTCGGCGGAAGACATTCTCATCCTGCTGACTGTACACAATCGCGGTTCGGCGACCAAGCCGCTACACCTACTTCCAACGCTATGGTTCCGAAACCTGTGGACTGGCAGGCCCGGTGCGAAAAAGCCGGCTATGACCGGCAATCACGACACGATCATCGCCAACCACCCGCTGCTTGGCGTTTGGCAACTGAAATGCGATGGGTCACCACAACTCCTTTTCACCGAGAACGAGACGAACGATCGGCGCATTTTCGGCACCGCCAACAGAACCGCCTTTTTCAAGGACGGCATCAACGATTTCCTGCTGCACGGCCGTACTGCTGCGGTCAACCCGGCGAAGACCGGTACCAAGGCCGCCGCATACTACCTGCTCGATATCCCGGCGGCTGGCTCTGCGACCGTGCGATTGCGGCTGCGGCGGGCGGGGCTGGACGACCCTGCTTTCGATGCTTCCTTCGACGAGATCTTCGCCTGGCGCCGCGCAGAGGCTGACGCCTTTTACGACGTGATCACGCCACCCCACCTCGATCAGGACGGGCGAAGCATTTTCCGCCAGGCGCTCGCTGGCATGCTCTGGAGTAAGCAATACTATCATTTCGATGTCGCACGCTGGCTGGCGGAGCACCATGCCTTTCCATTGTCCGGAGGCATCGCCCCGGTCCGCAATGCCGACTGGTTTCATATGGTCAACGACCACATCATCTCGATGCCGGACAAATGGGAGTATCCCTGGTACGCCAGCTGGGACCTAGGATTTCATTGCCTAGCGCTGGTTCTGGTCGATCCTGACTTCGCCAAGCAGCAACTCCAACTGATGCTGCACACTGACTACATGCATCCGAATGGCCAACTTCCTGCCTATGAATGGGCCTTCGGCGATGTTAATCCGCCGGTGCATTCTTGGGGGGCCTTCTTCGTCTATCAGGTCGACAAGGCGCGAAATGGCGGAATCGGTGATACAAAATTCCTTGGACATGTTTTCCAAAAGCTGATTGCCAACTTCACCTGGTGGAGCAATCGCAAGGATCCCAGTGGGCGAAATGTCTTCCAGGGCGGCTTTCTCGGACTAGACAATATCGGGGTGTTCGATCGGAGCGCACCGCTGCCGACCGGCGGTCATTTGGATCAGGCCGACGGCACCGGCTGGATGGCACTGTTCGCTCAGAGCATGCTGCAGATCGCCGTGGAGCTGGCCGGACACGACCCGGTCTATGAGCCGCTCGCGGTTAAATTCTTCGAGCATTTCATGTGGATCGGCTCGGCACTTGGCCGCATGGGCGACCAGCAGGACGATCTGTGGGACGAAGAAGATGGTTTCTTCTACGATGTTCTGCGCCTGCCAGATGGCAGCGCGCAGCGGCTCAACGTGCGCTCCATGGTGGGCCTGCTGCCGCTGTGTGCCGCAACTGTGTTCGAGCCAGCGGAACTCGCGCGGGTGCCCAATGCAGTCGAGCGGGCGGCCGCTTTCCTCGCTCGTTTTCCCGAGCTGGCTAAGCATGTCTCGCCTCCAGGGAGACCGGGCCATAACGGCCGCACTCTCCTCGCCGTTCTGAATGAAGAGCGTTTGCGGCGGGTGCTGCACCGGATGCTCGATGAGGAGGAATTTCTAAGCCCGTTTGGAATTCGCTCCCTGTCTCGCTTCCATTGTGACCATCCTTTCCGGTTTCAGGTTGGCGAGCGAACCTACTTTGTCGGCTATCACCCGGCCGAATCCGAGTCGGACAGCTTCGGCGGCAACTCGAATTGGCGTGGGCCGGTATGGATGCCGATGAACCTACTGATCGTACGCGCGCTACTCAATCTGTACCGCTACTACGGTGATGGATTCACGATCCAATGCCCGACGGGTTCCGGCAGATGGCTAACGCTGCTGCAGGTCGCGGCGGAAATAGCCCGCCGGATTTTTACTATTTTTCATCGCGGACCGGACGGCAGGCGACCGCTCTATGGCGGCACCGAGAAGTTTCAAACCGACCCACACTGGCGCGATCTCGTTCTGTTT
>DATAQX010000051.1:0-3029 GCA_036264455.1 Silvibacterium sp.
GATGCGGTGATGGCGTCTTTCTTCCTGCACGGCTCTGAACGACGCACTCGCTTGTGGTCCAGATCGATCCGCGTGACGGAAGCGTGACAGAACGATATCAGGACAGTGCCTCATTGACTCTGAGGGGACGTATGGTCGGCAATACGGAAATTTGGCGGATCGGGGATCGGGAGGCACGGCTTCGGGCCATGAAAGTTCCGGATTGCTGGTAAGAACGAAGCCGCAGGCGCAGCCCTCAAGAACAGAGAAAGCCAATCTTGCGGCTACAACGCGCAAGTATTGTGGCCGAATGGGACTTCAACCCGCGCCCAGCCTTTGGGTAATTGGTTCGATCCCACGTAAGCTGAGTACACCTCGGGAGTCAGTTCCTCATAAATCACGTTGAAGGAACTGGGCGCGGCGTGTGGCCGCAGAAGCTGCTTCGGACCATGCAAAATGATCGTGTTGTCCTGATAGGAAATCAGCAGCGGGGATTCAATTCCACCGTGAATGACGTCGGGCAGCTTGAAGTCATGTGATCGATCATAGGGTGCACAGAAGTTAGGGGACGCAGACAAATAGACGTCGGCTGGCTTTCCGAAAAACGCCTGTCGCCGGACGTATGCCGTTGCTCCAGAGGGAAGTTGGAGTGTGATCATTCCCGGCTCCAAGCGAGCTACTTCATTCAAGCCTCGCCAAACGAGGTAAGCGAAGCCTCCGGCTCCGACCACTATGACGGTCAAGATGATCACTATTACCCTGCGTCTTCGCATAGCGATTTACTCAGCCAGAGCTTACCAGAGCCTCTTGGCTCACGAGGCATATTCAATGTGAATCAAGAGGTCATGGTCGTATTGTCGCCATCTCGGACAGATGGATTACGGGTTGTGGCTTGGCAACTGTCCGAGATGCCCGTTAATGAGATGGTCCGCCCGCTGGATTCACCTACGCTGGCAGGAAGATGGTGGTAGCAGCTTCTGACAAGGAGGATCATCGACATGCAGATACACTCGATTGGCATCGATCTCGGCAAGACGACTTTTCACCTCGTGGCTCTTGGCGCAGCGGGCAAGGTGCTCGTGCGCAAGAAGTTCACCCAGCGGCAGTTGTTGACCTATACCGCGAACCTTCAGATCTCGTTGATTGGTCTCGAGGCCTGCTCGGGAGCTCACTTTCTAGGACGCGCCTTGCGCCAGCAGGGTCATGATGTTCGACTGATTCCAGCACAGTTTGTGAAGCCATTCGTGAAATCGAACAAGAACGACTTTGTTGACGCCGAGGCCATTGCAGAGGCCGTTGAGCGAAAGAACATGCGCTTTGTGCCGATCAAGACCGACGATCAGCTTGATCTTCAAGCGGTACACCGCGTGCGCGACCGACTCATTGCGAGAAGAGTCGCCGTAATCAACCAACTTCGCGCCTTCCTGCTCGAACGCGGCATGACGTTTGCGAAGACTCCGGCCAAGCTGAGGATTGCGCTGCCCGACATCCTAGAGAACGCTGAGGCGAATCTCTCGCCGAAGATGCGCAACCTCATCGACCTGCTCTGGAGCGAGTGGAAAATGGTCGAGCAACAGATCGAGGTGCTCAGTGATGAACTGGAACGGATCGCGTCCTCGGATGCCGATTGCATCCGTATCCGGCAGATTCCTGGTATCGGACCCGTCGTCGCGACTGCCATCGTTGCGGCGATCGGCAACGGTGCAGCCTTTCGAAAGGGTCGCGAGTTTGCTGCGTGGCTTGGCCTCGTCCCGAAGCAGTATTCAACGGGAGGCAAGGCGCGTCTGCTGGGCATCAGCAAGCGGGGCAACATCTATTTGCGCAAGATCCTCGTCCATGGTGCTCGTGCCGCGGTGCTACGCATCAAGCGAGATCGAGCGCCGATTGGAGCCTGGATGAATGCGCTCGAGAGCAGGGCTCCACGTAATGTGCTCATCGTCGCGATGGCCAACAAACTGGCGCGGATAGCCTGGGCAGTCCTCTCGAGTGGAGAGGAATACCGCGCACAACACAGTCCGACGGCGGCATAAGCAAGTGTGGAAAAGATGCCTGCGGCTTGGAAAGCAGAAAGACCGCTTTCCACTTTCCCACACTACGACGACGGTCTAAGTCTCCAGCCAAGGTCTGCATAGGGAAGCAAAGACGACTGAACTGTCACAACGACGTGCCTGCAACCTGCAACCGAATATGGCCTCAGCGGCCGACCCGTTAATAAGGAAAGGCACGTGCGCAACTCATCATGGCCAGGAACGTGAAGTTCCACCCAAAGGCCGAATACATTTGCGCAGACTATCTCTCGCCTCAGCTTTTCCTCTTGCAGTCGCGCGGCGGACCATACATATTCGGACAGATGACCGGATCGGCCCCCTTAGGCGACAAATCGCTGCGTCTCAGCGTGCCGTCGATTTGGCGCGAGGATCCAACAGCCGCTCGTCAGGACGTGAGCGTCGTGTGCAGTTTCCGGCGGGCCCCAGTTCGTAGAAGGATCGACACCGGCCTCTCAACTGAGGGATAGTAGACCGCACGACAGTCCAAGTGTATCGGAATTGAATGTGGCTGTCGCTCCTGCCTAATTAGGCGGGAGCGAGGGTCATTCTAGGCAGATTTCGCTGCTTGAATCGGCTGTCAACAAACTCGGGCGCGTCTGCGGAGTATCGGGAGCTGTGTCTGTTGTTGCCTGAATGTTTGTCGAGGTCAGGAAGTAGGCCGTAACGCTTTCAACCACTCGCGTTCACCAACGCTAAGTCTGTTCAAGTGAACCAGCGCTAATACGACGAACAGACCTGACAGTCCATCCCATGTCTTCGGCCCTCCGTATTTGCCATTAATTTGACATTACGCCTTCACGAAAAAGACGAGACAGCAGCGCTTCAATAGGGGAGTTATAGTATTTGTCCCAGACGCTGCTCCAGTAGAGTGCGGTACGTCCTGCTCACTCGCAGTCTCGAGCCGCCCTTCAGTAGCACCTCAAACTCTCCATGAGAAAGCTGTTCCATTTGCACTATATATTCGATGTTGACGACAGCGGAGCGATGGATGCGAACGAATTG
>DATAQX010000089.1:0-3475 GCA_036264455.1 Silvibacterium sp.
GCTCGGCCGGCCGCAGTTCGGACGCATACGGCTCGGCGATCTGAGCGAAGGGTTCAGCTTTTCACTCTCTGGATCTTCCATCTCGGCCTACAACGATATTGACAAGACTTTTCTCATAAGTCTTGGCCAGACCTATGCAGCAGGAATCTATGCGGCGGCTTACCGTGTGGTGGATGTAGCTACCGCACCACTGTATGGAATCTACGCGGCCGCAACTCCGAGTCTGTTTCGTGAGGGAGCCAAGAGCGTGGGCCACGCGAATGCACAGACGAGAAAACTCCTGCTGCGAACCGTTCCTTATGGAATTGCGGTCGCAGTTGCCCTCTACTTCGGTGCCGGACTGTTACCGCGTCTCTTCGGAGCTTCGTTTCAGGGATCGGTTGCAGCGCTGCGCTGGCTTTGCTTACTGCCGCTCCTACGGGTGCTGCACTATGCATGGGGAACAACGATCACTGCCTCCGCATCGCAGTGGAATCGCACGGCAACGCAGCTTGGCGCAGCCGGATTGAATCTGCTGCTGAATTTTCTGCTCATTCCGCGCTGGTCATGGCAGGGAGCCGCGGTGGCAAGTCTGCTCACGGATGGTTCCCTGGCGCTTTCAAGCCGCTTGGTACTGTGGCGCATCCAGCGCCGCGAGAGCGCGGTGACGCTGGTTCCCATGCCTTCGATTGGGCAGCGGGTCTGAAGCCCTAGCCTACTACCCTCAGCTCGCGCAGCAGGAATGCGTAATCCATAGCCACTTCCTTCAAATAGTCGTAGCGTCCGGAGGCTCCTCCGTGTCCGGCGGTCAGGTTGGTGTGCAGGAGCAGGGAATTGTCATCGGTCTTGAGGGTGCGCAGCCTGGCTATATATTTTGCCGGCTCCCAATACATCACCTGGCTGTCGTAGAGAGAGGTCTTTACCAGCATCGCCGGGTAGGCCTTGGCCTCAAGGTTGTCATAGGGCGAGTAGCTAAGCATGTATTCGAAGGCCTCGGCCTGGTGCGGATCGCCCCACTCTTCGTACTCTGGCACGGTCAACGGCAGCGACGAATCGAGCATGGTGTTCATCACATCGACGAAGGGCACATGCGAAAGCACGGCGCGGAAGAGATCGGGGCGCATGTTGGCGACAGCGCCCATCAGCAGGCCACCGGCACTGCCGCCCTCGATGGCGACGCGTTTTGGGTCGCCATAGCCCTGCGCGAGCAGGTGTTCGGTAACGGCGATAAAGTCGCTGAAGGTATTGCGCTTGTGCATGAGCCGCCCGGCATCGTGCCAGGGCTTGCCCAGGTCGCCGCCGCCGCGGATGTGGGCATAGGCCAGAATGAAGCCCCGGTCCAGCAGGCTGAGACGGTTGCTGTTAAAGCCTACCGGCAACGGGTAGCCGTAGGCGCCGTATCCATACACGTAGAGCGGATGCTCAGCGAGCACGCTGAGATCTTTGCGGTAGACAAGGGAGACGGGAACCTCGACGCCGTCGGGCGCCCTGGGGAAGAGCCGTTCGGAGGTGTAAAGGGCGCGGTCGAAGCCGCCTGGTACTTCGAGCTGCTTGAGAAGTGTCGACTCACCCGTCAGTATGTCGTATTCATAAACGGAACTTGGCGTGACCAGTGATTGATAGCTATAGCGATATTTTGTCGTGTCGAAGACGCGGTTGACGTGAGGATGCGCGCTGTAGACGGGTTCAGGGAAGCCGATTTCGTTGGCGGATGCGGTTTCCGATCCTGGACCAGAAAAGCGCAGGACGCGCAGATGCTGCAGGCCGGTAATTCGTTCACATGCTACGTAAAATGAGTCGAATACATCGACTTCCTCAAGCATCACTTCCGCTCTGTGCGGCAGTATTTCTGTCCAGTTCGACTGGTCCGGCGTCTCGACCGGCGCGGTAATCAGGCGAAAGTTGCGGCCGGTGTCGTTTGTGCGGATGTAGAAGAGACCGTTGCGGTGATCTGCGTAGTACTCGATGTTGTCCTGGCGGGGCGCAATCAGACGCCACTTCCCATCGGTCTCGTTGGCGGGAAGAAACTGCTCCTCGCTCGTGGTGTGGCTGGAACTCTCCAGGATGATGTATTGGTCATCGCGGGTACGGCCTGCTCCTATGTTGAAGCGCTCATCGGTTTCCTCGTAGATGAGGACGTCTTCGGAATGAGGCGCGCCGAGGACGTGCCGGTAAAACTGGAACTGGCGCTTCTGTTCCTCGTCCTCGATGGTATAGAAGAGTGTGCGATTATCTGTGGCCCAGACAATGGAGCCTACACGCTCGACACGCTCGGTAAGCAGCTCGCCAGTCCGCAAATTCTTCACCTGCAGCGTGTACTGGCGGAAACCCTTGTTATCGATCGAATAGGCCAGCAGATTCCCGTCGTCGGAGACGGTCGTGCTGCCGATGGCCATGAACGATTCGTCCTTTGCCAGTTCGTTCACGTCGAGGATGACTTGTTCGGGAGCGTCCGCATCTAGGCCGTCGGCAGAGCCGGTCTTACGGCAATAGATGGGGTATTGCGCGCCCTCCTCAGTGCGCGAATAGTACCAATATTCACCGTCGCGGAAGGGAACCGAGACGTCGGTCTCCTTGATGTGGCTGACCATCTCGGTATAAAGGGTCTTCTGGAGTTCCACCATCGGCTCCAATACGGAGTTGGTGTAGGCATTTTCCGCTTCGAGATAGGAGATGACCTCGGGATTTTCGCGCTCGCGAAGCCACGCGTAGTCGTCTACGAGGGTATGGCCGTGGAGGGTGGTTTCGGTGCGGCGGGTGGGGGCGATGGGGGGAGCGAGTTCGGTCCGTATGGGCATACCTTTTCAGGATATCTTCTTCGCCTCTCGCAGACTCAATCGCCCGATGCCCAGCCTGCCAATCACGGGTGCTGAGACAGAGAAAGTACATTTCCGTCGGGATCCTGGAACCACGCCACTTTGGCGCCTCCGGGTGCGATCCAGACGCCAGATTCGGTCTGTTCGAGCCAGGGATAGCGTTTGAATGAAACGCCGCGCTCGGCCAAAGTTGCGACCTCCTCTTCGATGTTTTCGACCTTCCATCCGAGAATAGTGAACGGCACAGGCGTGTAATCTTTCACCTGCGCGATCCGGATCATTGTCCCATTTGATTCCATGACGATTGCAAACAGGTCGTCGCTGAGAAATCGCAGGCCCAGCGTCTGCTCATAAAAATTGCGCGCTCGTGCAGCGTCTTTTGTTGGGATAAAGCCAATCACATCGCATTGCGCAAGCATAGTCTTTCTCCTGAGAGTTCAGCATACTTGAGCTCAGTCGAAATGATGCGCCTCAAACCACACAGCCAGAAAGACGCTGAAGATGGCCATGAGTGTGAAAAGCACGACTGCGTGAAGAATCTCCCGGCGTTTCCAGCGAATTTGGGCGATCCTTCTTCTGGTTCCCTTGCCCAGAATCTTTTCTGCCGGCATGTCCGCCTCCCTTTGCCCGAACCTTCCTAGGAATCGCCGGGGACGACTATTGATTGCCGTCCCCGGAGC
>DATAQX010000107.1:0-5678 GCA_036264455.1 Silvibacterium sp.
GCCGAGCAGGGTGAGCGGAAATCCCGTTGAGAGCAGCGGATCGACGAATCCTGCGGCCGACGGCAACAATGCCCACCTGTCGCCGGCGACGGAGGCGCTGCGGAAGCCAAGGCGGGGAATGTGCGTGAAGGGGCGCTCGGCTTTTGCCATTGCGAACTGGGCTTGCAGTGTGGGAATGCTGCGGAGGATTCGATCCCAGGCTTCTGCTCCTTCGGTGAGCTTTAGTTTTTCGGCGAGGCCATCTGTGGCGGCGATGCCGGCGCTTGTGATTCCGTTGTTGAATTGCAGAACCCAGATCCATCCTCCATCGAAGACATGATGGACGGCTGCGTCGTCGACGGGGTAGGGCGGGGACTGGCCGTCCAGCAGTGGGTAGAAATCTTCCAGACGCCGCACTCCCGAGAAATGGCTGTAAAGAGCCTGCGTCGCCGGGAAGTCGGGCAACTGGAGTTCTTTGAGGCCGAGAGCCCGATGCAGAAAACCGCGAGGACCAGAGGCGTCGATGACGAATTGCGCGGAAATGCTGAGCTCGCGCCCGTTCCTGGTGCCATCGAGTCGAAGTTCGTCGTTCAGTTCCGTGATGCCGGTCAACTCTGTTTCATCGAGATAATCCACTCCGAGCTTTTGAGCTTCGCGGACTAAAAAATAATCGAAGTCAGCGCGGTACCAGTGCGTATCCGATATTTCATCGTGAGGGCTCGCGGCTACGAGGAGTTGCTCGCTGCGATTGGGAACGGAGTGCCGAGGCTTGTCCAGATCGTGATGGTAGAAGGTGAAGCCTCGCTTCAGGCCGCAGGCGACTTCCGGATGCGCCCTTTGCCAGCTGCCCCATTTCGCCAATGGCCTCACGGCGGGCAGATCATAACGGGTGGTCAGCTCCTCGAGGAGCAGGTTGGTGATGGGCGTCGAGGACTCTCCAATGACGATGCGAGGATGCCGGCCTCTTTCCAGCAGAACAACAGACCGGCCCAGGCGGTGCGCGATCATAGCCAAGAGTGAGCCGGCGAATCCAGAGCCTACGATGGCGATGTCGTATCGAGCGGTCAATTGCCTCCTTCGCAATGCGTGCAGGAGACGGGTTCGGGGATGGACTGCTGGAGGTTCATAGAGCGCAGCCGCGCGATCCGTGAGGGATAGCAATGGGGGCACGCGGCTGGCGGGTTTACATCCCACAGGTCTGTGAATATACGCATGGGGAAGGCTCGTCCGCGATTCAGCGCTACGCCATAGGCAGCGGCAGCTTCCAGCGTTGCCAGGCGTGGCGGCGAGAAGTCCCCAAGGCTTGCCAACTCTTCGAGCGCTCCGTTTCCTGCACGTGTGGGAATGAGGGCCGCCGCGGTGGCTCCGCAATCGAAGGCGAAATCGAGAGAGCGCTCGGCCCAATACAGCGCTTCCTCCTGCCGCATGAAGGGGGGCTTCACCAGGATGAAGACCCGCAGATCGATATTGTGTTCGCGCAGACGAGCAGCTGCCGCGGCGAAGTCATCGGTGGTCATTCTTTTGTTCAGCCGTTCGAGGATTTGCGGATGAACAGTCTCCAACCCCATTGCGACTTCCAGGCGGCCGGTCAACTGGTCGTTGAATCGGAAGCAGCTTTCACCTACCAGTGCGGGATGGCATTCCACGACGACTCGTTCGAATGAGGCTACGCGGCTCAGGATGGCAGGATGGTCCTGCGGGGGGATCGCACGCGCATCGAAGAAGCTGCCGCTGTTGTAGAGCTTGATCTGACGGGCGGGGGAGAGCCGTTCGAGGGCATAGTCGATCTGCGAGGGAATAGCTCCGGCGGGCAGGGTTTCAGTCAGCGTATTCTTCCAGAGATCGCACATGAGGCAGCGCCACGGGCATTCGCGATTGGTGAGGAAGACTGTGGCGACGGGGACGATTTCTCCGTCCGCTGAACATTCGTCTTCAACAAAAAAGGCATAGGGCTGCGAAGGGGCAAGAGCATTTCGCCGGGGACGGCGAGCAAGAATCCACGCGTCGCGGTCCGTGGGAGTTTCCGGGTAGGAAGACTGTAACTGGGTCTTCGTTTCCACGTCACTCATTCCCACGTCACTCATTCCCACGTCTCATTCATAGATCGACAGGAATTGCCGGCGGTACTCGGCTTCGCGGTATGGAAGCCGCGAATGCAGAGCGTCCTCAGGCAGCGCGCCATGCTGAAAGCGCCGCTTGGGAAAGACGGGCATCGACAAACCGGTGACGGCAGCAACGCCTCGCGAGACGATTTCGCCTTTCAGTTCATACAACCGGTCGACATCGTATTTCGTCAGGTCGATGAAGGGAATGGCCTCGGCTATGGCAATCACTTTGGGTTTCGTGTAAGGACTGAAGCCTTTGAAGCCGAAATGATGGGCCGGAGCATAGGTGCGGGTGTAAGAACGGCTCAGCCCTCCGCTGTAGGTGAGCGAGTGCTTGATCTTTCCGACGCCCCACCCTTCCTGGTAGAGCATCTGGTTGTTGATGACGCTGCGAATGGTGAGCTCAGGATTCTCTTCGATGGGGTAGTCTTTCAGATTTTCATCGCCGCCATCGCCATCGATCAGATAGCGCCACTCGGGATAACGATCGCGGATTCCCCGGCAAAGAGCAATGGCCATGGTTGCTGACTCGATATCGAGGGGCTTGTAGTCTTCGGTGATGCGGATGGTGTCGCCTGCATCGAGCTCGGATACGTGGGCCTCGACCGGTTCGAGAAACAGCGAGAGCCCCAGGCGGTCAAGAAAGGCGCGCGCCTGCTCGAGGTCGGGACCGTCGCCGAGGTCGAGGACAAAGGCCTTTAGCCGGGCGGGGCTAATGCCGAGCTTGCGCATGACATAGTAGGTCGTGACGAAGACGCTGCCGCTGTCGATGCCGCCTGAAAAGCAGACGCCGATCGGCTCGTTTGCAGGAATGGTTCGCAGCCATTGCGAAATTTCTTCGGCGAGTGCAGAGATATAGGTGCGGCCAATCTCATCAAGGTCGGCGGGCAGAGTTCCAGAAGCGGGATTAAAGAAACGTGTGTAAACGGGGTCGGGGTCGGGGCATCCGATGAGCTGGAGCTCGACGACGTAGTGCGCGGGCACCATGCGCGTGTAACTGGGGTGAAATTGCCCATCCAGCCCCTCGGACTTCAGCCAGTCGAAGATGGTGTCGATGCGGTGAGCTACGACCAGCGCAGGACCCTCAGAGCGCTTAGCGAGAAAATAGCGCATGGGCCGGTCGAGCGAACGCGCCATCCTGACGGTTTTGCCCGATCTGGCAAGAAGAGCGAAGGAACCCTCGATTCCGCGCACGGCTTCCGGCGGCTGCTCCAGCAGGAGTCTTCGTGCTTCTTCAAGGCTCAGGTTGTAGATCTGGTTTGCGTCGGGGTCCGTCAGGTCAACGACTCGTTCAATGTAGTGGTCCACAATCAACCTCAAACATGATGGGTGCAATACTCAGTCTACTCTGCGGATACCCGCAAAATCATACGCGCCGAAGGCGACGTGGCCCATGTGTCCGTCTGCGAACATTGATGCTCAGGACCGGACAACAGCGATCGTATGCCTGCATCCGGGCTGCTCGCCAATCTGATTGTGCAATTTGAACTTAGAGGGAATGTCCCACTGTCCGGGCCGTGGCCCGCAAGTTGCTGATAGGCAATATGCTGAAGTGTATGCTGACACCGGGAGGTAGAGATGGCGCATTTTGAGCGGATTCGCGATGTGATTTCTGGGCCGTTTAGTCCGGATATCATGCGGCAGAGAACGGCAGCGGGATGGCAACTAGTTTCGATCGAGTGGCGGCGGGAGCTGCCTGCGAACGAGGCCCCTTCCGAAGGCGCCTTCAACGAAGAGATCCCCTACGGACTGCGCATCTCCGATGACTGCCAGCGCCTGGAGGTCGATCCGCAGGAGAATGCGGCACTGATGCTGATGATGGAGCTGCTGGTACAGGATTTTCCCATTTCGAGTGTGGTCAGCGATCTGAACGAAAAGGGCTTTCGCACGCGCGGCGGAAAGCGGTGGAATCCGGTAACGGTCTTCAACATGCTTCCGCGGTTGATCGAGGTAGGCCCGAGGCTCTTCTCGACCGATGACTGGGAAACGAGACGGCAGAAGTTCGCAAGGTTTATCTAGGGCCTGTAACATTCCTCGATTTTGAATGCGCAAGGAGCAACACGAAGATCGCGGCCAGTCGAGTGAAACTGCGGGTCCCTCCGCTGCGAGGAAGATGCTAACGCATCTTCCTCTCCGGTCGGGATGACAGTTTTGCAGAGACACGAAGCTAAACAGAACCAGACCGACTCATGGTTGAGGCGTGCTGATTGTCTCAGGCTGAACGTTGGCGTTCAGGCCTAGCGCGTGCAATATTGCGGGATCCGGTGTAATCCGGGTATCGCTGCGTTCGACGACACCGAAGTTGCCGCGATAGTCCCACATAGCCCATCCAATGTGATTTTCTTCAAGGGCGGAGCGGACATCGCCGATCCAGCGGGCGCGCGAGGCTGGATCGGCCGTGTCACGAAAAGCACCGAACTCGTTGCAGATGAGCGGGACCTTGCGTTCGCGTGCCCAGGCAGCGGCAAAAGCGATTCGCGCCGAAATGGACTGGCGGTCCCATCCGCCGGCTCCGTAAAGAAACAGATTGTAGCGAGCAGGGTCGCTGGGGACATTCTTCATCTGCGCGGCCAGCGTGTCCGGCGTTGCCGGATAGGGAATGTCCTTGAAAAAGACCCAGTCACTCGATCCCCAGGACGCTCCCTGATGCGTGAACTGGTACGGCTCGTAGAAGTGGAAGTTGTAAATCACGTTTGCGTCGCGCACCGGTTCCAGTTGGAGCAGGTCGGGAAGGCTGCCGTAATTCGCGGCTGTAGCGATGATGGTGTGGCCGGTATCCAGGCTGCGAATCGCTTCCACTACACGCGCCTGGATTCCCATCCAGCGATATGGGTCCGGCACTTCAGGCTCATTCATCAGCTCGAAGAATACTTTGCCGGTGTCTGCTTTGTTGAAGTGAGCGGCAAGAACGCGCCAGAGCAAAACGAAGTCGTCTACGCCGCGCTCGTTCGCCAGATTGCGCTTGTAGTCGCTGTCGGGAAAGACGCAAAGCATCACCGCGAGATGATTGGCGATGGCCCGGTCGATGGAGCGGTCGAGCTGCGCGAGGGCCTCGGGGTTTGCGGGATTGAGTTGTCCATGGCGCACGATGAGCGACGGCTCTACGCCCAGCCGGACAGAGTCGAAGCCCATCTCATGGATCAGCTTCAGATCGGCCTCATTCGTAAATGTGTCGAAATGCTGCTGCGATAAATTGCCGGAACTCGCAAACCACCCCGAGAGATTGATGCCATGCTGCAGAGAGGCCGCACGCTCAAAAGCCGGGCTTTGTGCAAAAGAAATCTGAAAAGTGGAAAGAAGCACAATCAGCAGTGCGGGGCTGCGCATAGAATAGGCTCTCCGAGGGGAAAATGTTTTATATGGCACGAACTTAATCTCCTGCCAAAACGTCAATTTAGCTCATCTGGACACAGTTAGGCTTACCGGTGCCCTTGACGCAGTCTATTTGAAATGGACAATGTGATGTACACGTTTGCATCCAGTGCCGCTGGCTGGGAACAACATCACTGAGAGAGCGGTATGGATCGCAAGCCAACAATGACCGACGTAGCGCGGGTGGCCGGCGTGGGAACCATGACCGTCTCCCGCGTGCTG
>DATAQX010000160.1:0-10811 GCA_036264455.1 Silvibacterium sp.
TGCGAGATTTCTCCTTGTTGGGGGGGACACAACACCGTGATGAGCATCCAGTTGCCTGGTCACGTTGACACCTTGATCGGAGAGATGTCAAGCCAACCTTAAGTCAATTTCGACGCGATGGGCCGGTGGCCCACTCAAGCCTTCTTTTGGCTTGAGTGGGGCAGTTCCGAAATGCCTGTCAACCTCTGCCTAAAGTAACCCCTCCAACCAACACAAAGCACGACGGTTAACGGAACCGCATCCTGACCGAACAATTCCCTGAACTTGATGAACTTGAGATAGTACGGAGAGGCACAGTCAAGACCTGTGGAGTGGCGTGCCCCGATCATGCCACGATGAGGTGGCAAGATCAGTTGCAGGAGAGGTGACGAAGATGTCGGAGCGATCAGGAACGCTCGCTGACGATCCGTTCGGGGGCCGGCGCCCAACCAGTCACGAACGCATGACGGGAGAACCCTGGGATGCGTCATACCGCGACGGCCCTGCGCCCTGGGATATTGGCTGGCCGCAGCCGGCAATCGTGCGTTTGGCGTCCGAAGGCGGATTCGCCGGGGCGGTGCTCGATGCGGGCTGCGGGACCGGCGAGAACGCTCTTCACGTCGCCTCGCTGGGATTGCCGGTTCTGGGCGTTGACGTGGCTGAGACGGCACTGGCGATCGCCCGGGAGAAGGCCACCCGAAAGAAGGCCGACGACCGTGGGATCGCCCAAGGTCGTGGGAGCGTCGAGTTCGCTGCGGCTGACGCGTTCCACCTGGAGCGTCTGGGGCGCACCTTTGAGACGGTGCTGGACTGCGGACTCTTCCACACTTTCGACAGCGACGAGCGACCAGGATACGTGGCGAGTCTGGCATCGGTGACCGAGCATGATGGAACCCTGTATGTGTTGTGCTTCAGTGACGATGGTCCCGATACTGGCCCGCACCCTATCAGTCAGGAAGAGCTGAGAGCGGCGTTCAATCCCACCAACGGATGGAATGTCGCCGCCATCGAAGCGGACCGGATTCAGACGAGATACCACGACGACGGCGCACCGGCATGGTTCGCGACAATCAAACGAATCTAGACTGGCCGAATGGTTACTTTCCGGACTCTCACTGGCTGTCAACCCTGCCCAAAGTAATCCTGCCTTCAGTCCACACAAAAACGATGGTTAGTGGAGGTGGTTACACATGTTCCTGCAATGCCGACACATTCAGACCAACGGAGCCGAACCAACGCCCGCTGGACAATCTGAAACAGAAGTGTGGGGCGGGATACCGAACCCGCCCCACGCGACTTCCCGACGCGCTACTGCTGAACCGGATTCTGGTTCGTGCTATCCGCAGAAGACAGGGGGGCCCAGTCAATGGTTACCGCCGGGCTCCAGTGGCCGCCGGCGCCGTTGGTGCTGTCGCTGCAGTGGAACCTCAGACTGAGAGGATCCGTGATGTCGGTGGTCAGGAAACCAGGTCCTCCAGGGTTACCGTCGCCGTTTTCGGATAATCCCGTGGCGCTGAAGTAGGCATGAGTCGTGCGACCTCCAATGCATGCCGGAGATCCAGATGGAGGGACGGCTGTGGCCGAACCCTGATTGACAAGCGGACTGAGCGGATCGTGTGTTGGATACCAGGAGTTGTCGCCCGCAGCGAACGAATAGGATTGGACCGGGAGCGGAATGGTGAGGGTATAGGAACTGCCATCGCGACAGGAGATATCGGTTGTTATGTTCGCCCCGCTCACCAGAGACACTGTCGCTGCCGGGTGTTTGCCGCCCAACGTCAACTCGTAGCCTCCCTCAACGGTGTCGCCTGAATTGACCTCCAGATCGCCCTTCAATGACGCCAGTACTGTTCCACCTGTGTTCCAATCATTCGGGAATATTGGCTTATTGCTTCCCCACCAATCTGTCCACCGCCGGTAATCGATGGTTGGAAAGTAGTAGGCGTAGCCGCCACCAGAGACCACAATGGGGTATCCGTAGTCAGTAGTGTCAGCGGGGTTAGGGTAGACCGCAACATCTGTATCGGCCGATTGCCCGAGCATGAATCTGTTGACAAAGGCTTGTATCGGCGCAGCCTCGGCTGGCAAGGTTGCACAGTGTTGATGGTTGCCATCGATATAGAAGCCGAACCGGTCTCCGATGCCCAGCGTGTTGTAGATCCTCTGCGTTGCCCGTGCCGAGATATAGTTGGATCCATTCGACAGCCAGTAAAACTCGGTATTTCCCGTTTCCAGCAGGGCCCTGGGCGCCACCATGGCCATTAACTCATGATGGTCCACCGGCAGCTTGTATACGTTGTCGCCAGCGAACTGTTTCATTTGCCCGGCGAACCAGTTGTAATCCGTGTCGTCGATATCTTCCACAGTGCCCTGAGCCTCGATCTCATGCGAGACGCGCCAGGCCGGTGCGCCGCCGCCTCCGTTTTCCTGGGCAATCGTCAGAGCAACCCGCTCGTCGAATGCCCCGGCAAAGAGCGCCATCTTTCCGGCATAGGAGCATCCGGTCACTGCCAGGTGTTTCATGTCGATGGGCAGTGGGTTAACGGCCTGATGAGTAGCGATTTCCATGCCATCGATGAGACGGCTCACGCCCCAGGACCAGGCGGCGTATTGCCCCGAAGTGCTGACATTGCCACTGCATGTTCCAGCGCAAAGTTCAGGATAAAGCTGGTAGAACGGATCCGTGGAATGGTCGACCACTCCAAAAAACGAATATGTGGTTACGTCGTTATGGAAGAAGTCGACGGTTGCGACCGGGAGGCTTGCAAAAACGCTGGAGGGGAGGCTGCCATAATTGGGAACCGGGGGAACAAAGAACGGTGGGAATGCAAGCGACATGGCGATCACGGCCGGAAACGGGCCGCTGCCCATCCCCGGTGGAATGTAAACGCGTTCGTTCAAAGTGAGCGACTTCCCGTTCCTGGTAACTACCACTGCCAGTGAACCAGTGTTTGATCCTGCCGCAGGCGGCGTATACGTAGAAGTTATGGTGCAGTCTGAACAATCGGGCTTTGGGCCGATCTCATACTTCTCGATGGCAGCCTTGATCTCGTTACGCCGACGCTCCCAGTTCTGGAACGAAGGGTCGCGCCATCCATCCGAGAACTGGAACGGGTCAGGCAAAGGCCGAATGATCGGAAGCTGAGCGAACGTGGGGAAGTTCGGCGTTCGGTAGTGCGCACCCGTATTCTCCACTTGATACACCAAGGGAGTGAACGAGTCGCCAAACGTCTTCTCCTTGTCCTGATCCTTGTCCTGAGCGAATGCTCTTAGTGTCACGGCTGGCGCAAGCAGCAGCAAAATCAACACAAGAGATGCTTTGACAAGACTGGAATAGTTGAGGGACGTCCATCCCTTTGCCGAAAGCTGAAAATTCACCGGCACATTCCCAACGAAGGTCGCGAGCCGCAGCAATGCCGGCCCGATCCATATCAAGCGAAGACTTCTCATAGGTTTCCTCACTCAGGGGGGTAGCAGTGGGATCTCCCGCTGTCCCGGTTATGGGCGAAACGTGCTCAACGTGCCTCGCCAGGTTGCGACACTGTCACGATCGTGTGTGCGACGGGCTATTCAACGTCGGGAATTGGTTTGCGACCGGCGTTGCAGCAGTTTAATTCGCGTCGCAAACTATAAGCAGACTATATTCGCATTGTCAAGAGAAAACTCGGTGATATAAGCAGTAATAGCCAATATCTGGCTAAGTCCAACCATCAAACTATTTAAGGTCGCCTCGAGCCAGACAGGCCGGGTAACAGGACTCATATTAAAGAGGCTCTCTTCGGTGGATCGGCAGGGCAACGCGGTCTGAACGGGCGCAACGAGCCGACAATCTACGCCCGCACCGGTAACTGGTTAGCCTGGCTCAATCTGGCCTATGCGGTCCTGCTCTTCCTGCCCGTCAGGCGCGAGACGCGCAAAATCGTGTTTTCCATTTCAAAACGAACGTGCGCCATATTCGGCCAACCCCCTTGCCAACCTCACAAAATCGCGCCATGCTTATGTCAATATGCTGGAGGCCCCATGAGCGGCTTCAGGTGCAACAAACGGTATTTATCCTCTATCCCCGGGCCCGTACTCTGTACCATCCTGACCGCCGCTTTATCAGCAATGCCTCTGGCCGCACAGGTCTTCACCGTCACGCCCGAAGGTGTCGACGGTAAATACCTTGATTTCCACCCTACGGATATCTCGCTGCCGACCGCTCCGCTGACCGGTCATAATCGCGAGGATCTCCTCCGCTTTCTCCAGTCTGAACAGGGCTTCGCGATGCGCCCCTTGCCCGTCACCACGCTCACCCTTCATGCTAACGGCCAGATGCAGCCGAGCGGTCCCGACTATCTCAATGCGATCCGTGAGCGCGGTTTATGCGTCAAGGCCGGCGAGCGCGTTGTCCTCACCGATATCAAGATCGAGAAAGACCGTCTCCTCCTTGACTTCAACGGTGGACCGGAGCACAAGCACAAATGGCTGCGCCACATCTCCATCGGCATGGACCCGTCTGCCACTACGCCCATCGTCCGTGATGAGGAACAGCCGCCGTCAGGCACGCGAATCGTTCTCATCTTTCCGCATGACGTGCCCGACGTGACTGGCCTTCAGGTCGAGGCTCTGGTCAAACCCATCGTCGACTTCGCCCTCAAGAATCCGGTGCAGGCTTATACCGATACGCTGCCGCCAGCGCTTCGCAAATCCATCCTCGACCACAACGTGCTGGTGGGGATGAATACTGAAATGGTGCTCGCCGCTCTCGGCCAGCCCAAAAACAAGGTTCGCGAGCGTGACGGCCAGATGCCCTTTGAGGAGTGGATCTACGGCGACCCGCCAGATCCTGTTCAGTTCGTCCGCATCAACGGCAACCGTGTTATCCGTGTTGAGATTGCCAAGGTAGGTGAGCCGCCCGTCATCCGCACTGAAAACGAAATGGGTGACTACTGGAGCACGCAGCCCGCGCAGAACACCCGTATCGTCAAGCTTGGGGATACGGCTCCGGCCAAACCCGGCGCTGAAACCGCTCCTCGTACGCCGCCTAGCCTGCGCAATCCCGGGGAAAAGCTGCCTGCTGATAACGATGCCGACAAGCCCCAGATGGCCCCTGTCCAGTTCCCGAAGGACAAGACCCCGGCGAATCAGACCGGAGCCCAGACCGCGGGCCAACCGGCAACTCCGCCTTCAGGACAGCCCGTCAGCCAGCCACAAAACAATCCGTCCCAGCCCTCAGCCGCTCCGCAGCCGCCGCCTCCTCCTCCAGCTGCGAACCCGCTGCTCGCCTCCGGGCGTCCGCCCGCCTGACTCTGTGCGCCCCTCGGCGTGCAGAGTTCAGGCGTTGTGGGTCAATGACGAGACCAGCCAGTCCCCAACCCGGCTCCGGATGATGTAAACTGGTTGCAGCGAGTCCGATGTTCTTCGCCATCCCCCGCGCCACTCCCTGAGGGTCACTTCCAGATCGTCCCAGGATGCAGCAAAGGTGGAACTGCGCGAAGTCCGGCACCGTGCGCCTCCCCGTGTGGGTGAGAGCCCATAGAACAGAATTGTGAGGAGATAGCCTTCATGGCCAAGATTGCCAAGACAGCAGATCGTACGAAAGTAATGGACACGACGAAGAGCACCGACTGTCCGAAGTGCAGCAAGCCCACCCGCATCGTCAAGCGCGTCAAGGACCGCGAGCGGGGCGTTCCCGGAGGAGTCTACATCTCCTGCTCCGCCTGCGACTTCTACGAAAAGCTTTAAACCATTAGATTAGAGTTAAAATTTAAAAGCCCGGCCTCGTGCCGGGCTTTTAAATTGATAGAAATTTGGCTGCCACATCCGCGTCTTTCAGATGTGGGTCCACCCGCTATTGATAGGAATTTGGGTGCCCCACATCCGTGTTTTCGGATGTGGGTTCACCTGCAAATCCGGCGCACATCGCCTGCTTAATCCTTAATCCCTGATCCATGTTTCCTGATCCCTGCCTTTAACACAGCACCACCGCTGCTCCATCAATCGTCTCCCTGTAGACAGCGTTCAGCGCCGCATTCACTTCTTCGAGAGGAAACAGCGTTGTCTTCGGCCGAATTCCGATCTCCTGCGCCACCTTCAGAAAGTCCCGGGCGTCCTCGCGCGTCATGTTGGCCACGCTCCGCAGCTGCCGCTCCCCCCAAAGCAGGCTGTCGTAGTCGAACTGAGGCATGCGATCCAGGTGGATTGCATTGATGGCAACCGCTCCGCCCTTGCGCAGCGCCGCGAGCGCCGCCAGCACTACATCGCCGCTCGGGGCAAACGTCACCGCGCAATCCAGCAGCACCGGAGGCCGATCCAGCGCTTCCCCCGCCCACTTTGCACCCAGCTCTCGCGCCATCTGCCGGTGCGATTCCCCGCGAGTCGCCACATACACCTCACAATTCCAGGCCTTCAAAACCTCGATTGTAAGATGTGCCGACGACCCAAACCCGAACAGCCCCACGCGATCCCCGCGCTTTACTCCCGCCACGCGCAGGCTCCGAAAGCCGATAATGCCCGCACAAAGCAGCGGGGCAAGCTCCTCCGCCTTTGGCTCCCCCGGCAACGGCGCGCAGAAATCGGCTCGCGCGACCGTGTACTCCGCATACCCGCCATTCACCGTATAGCCCGTGAACACCGGATGATCGCACAGGTTCTCCATCCCCTTGCGGCACAGCAGGCAGGTGCCGTCCACGCCGCCCATCCACGAGACACCCACTCGTTCGCCCACTGCCAGCAGGTTTGCCGGCACGCCCTCTCCAAGCCTGCCTACCCGTCCAACAATCTGGTGTCCCGGAATCACCTCATCCCGCAGCGGCTTGAGCTCGCCCATCGTAATATGCAGATCCGTCCGGCAGACTCCGCATGCCTCTACCCGCAGCAACACCTCACCCGGCCCTGGCTCCGGCACCGGACGCTCCTCGACCGTCAGCGGCTTCTCATTCATCGGTCCCGGCTTGTGCAACACAGCGGCTCGCATAGTGCTTCCACTCTACTGCAAGCGCTCCCACCCTTCGCAAATCGGCGAAAGGCAGCGACCTCTTATTTCCGCAGGAAAAAGGGCGGGCCATACCCCGAAAAAATGGCCCACCCCGCCAGACTTGTCGATTACGCGATCACAACGAGTTGAGGAAGGTGATCAGCGCGGCCCGTTCTTGTGGACTCAGCTCATCGAAGTGCCGTTCTGCCTCGTGTGCTTCACCTCTATGCCGTTCGATGGCATTTTCAAGCGACAGCGATTTCAGATCGTGCATAAACCGAGCCTTGGTGCGCAGCCCCCACAGTGGCGCCGTTCGCAGCTTGTCCGCTGTCTCCTGGTGGCCTGCGGTTTGCACAATGCCGTCGCCGGTTTCAATGTCGTGCAGCAGGAAATCGCCGTATGGATGGATGATCTTATTGCCCAGCGCCTCCGGAACCGTGAACATGCCTCCGTCAATGACCGTCCTGGCAGGAGCCGTCTTGATCGATTGCACGTGGCAGGTCGCGCAACCGATGCGAGCGAAGAGGTGCTGACCCTGAAGCGCCGCTGGCGTTACAGCCAGAGCCGCATCGCGTGGAGGCGCCATTGTTCCCCGTATAAATTGCGCGAAGTGATCAATGTCCGCCAGTCCAAGGCTGTCCGGCCGGTCTTCAGGATCAGTCGTCGTCTTGCAGACCGAGGTTGTATCCGTTTTGCGCAGGCGGCTTGTCACTCCCATCTCGTTCAGATAGGCATCGGCGATAAATGAAAGCAGGCTGCCATGCTGGTCCTTCCAGCCAAACCGGCCAACGCGCGTTTCCCCCGAAGCCTCAAAGATCGGAACCTGGATCGCCTCCCCGTGAACTCTGCCTTCAGTCTCTTCGGCCTGGCGCTCGCCGATCGCTATCAATGTATTGTCGTCAATCGCTTCGACAAACCCGTCGCCCAACGTATTCAACGCGGCGCGCAGCGCGCGAATATTTTCGGTTGCAGGGATGTGTTCCTGCGCCTGCGGGCAGGTGGCGCGATCGTTCACAATCGAGCGGCCGCCGATTGTATTCATTCCATCGTTAATGGTGATCGTGGGGTTCACGAAATTGCCATCTGCATCGTTGTGGCCCACACGAAGTTCCGTGATCTGGCTTGCACCGCCGCTGTTTGGATTCTCATGGCAGCTTACACACGCGGTCGCGTTGTATACCGGGCCCAGGTCTTGCCGCGCCGAGTGATTCTCTTCATAAACCTGCTGATCGTGCGCAAAGGTATCGCCCTGCGGCTCGGTAATCCCGTTGCTCACGCTGTTCGCGCCGTCGAAGCTGGGAGTATTGAAACCCACAGGCGCTTCTTTGGCTGACTGTTGACTGATTCCTGCGACCCCGACGGCCAGTATGAAAGCCGCCGCCGGAATCCATAATTTGAAGAAAGTCTTGCTGCGAAGGGGCATCGATGTTCTCCTCACCCAGGGGTGCTTTACTCCTTGCACACTGCTACGCGGAGTGTGAGTGGCCCTGTACCTTCGCCAACTGCTATATGTGGGGATTTATTCCAGCGGCGCGCGATTCGATGAGCGGAATAACAGGAAATTCACATTCTCGGACCCAGGATCCCGAGACAAGCACAACTGAGGGTGCCCCATCCTTTCGCATCGCGAACGGGTGGGAAGCAATGTATCTCTGATCGCCTCACGAAACGAGCCGTTCCACCCGCTCCTTTAACTCCGTCAACTCAAGCCGTAGATCCGCAACCTCGGCCTCGAGGCGCGCCACACGATCATCACCGGAAGACGCCTCCGCAACTCCAGCCTGCGGCGTCTCCGGTGCCTCAACCTCGTCCGACAGCAGATGCGCATACCGGGTCTCCTTCGTTCCCGGCTGCCGCGGCAGAGCCTTCACCAGCGCGGGCTCGCGCTGCATCAGTCGCTGCAGCGTGCCCAGTACGTCGTCAAGCTCGTCAAAGCGATGCATCCGTTCCGTGCGCCCGCGCAGCTCACCTGGAGTCTGTGCCCCGCGCAGCAGCAGCACGCAGATGATGGCCGTCTCGCCACGCGTAAAGTTGAAGATCTCCTGCAGACGATGCTCATACTTCGTCACCCGGCTGTCGGCGCCGCGTACCGGCCCCGCAATCCCATCGTCTTCAAGGCCGCGCAGTGCCTGCCGCACCGCCTCTTCATCGAGATTCATCACCGGCTCGCGGTTGTTTTTCTGGTTGCAAGCATTCACCAGCGCATTCAGCGACAAAGGATAGTATTCCGGAGTGGTAATTTCTTTCTCTACCAGCGCGCCTAGCACCCTGGCCTCAACAGCATTCAGCAATATCGTCACAACACCGAACCTTTCACCTCATCCTATCGCGCGGATGCCGAGGTACTGTGAAAGCCGTATCAACCCGCGCGTTATCTTCCATCATGGCGCCAGAACGTGACTCACAAACGGCTGCAGCTTTGTCACCTGGGCCAGGCATTCCCCCGGATTGAAGATTTGATACATCGGGTCGTATCGATACGAACGCGAAGCGCACGTATCGTCGTATCTGAAAAAGCCCAGAAACCTGGGTTCTGCAGAGTAATTCTCGATAGTATCTTTGGCTCGCTTGAGGCGATTTGCTGCAAGGGAAAACATCCCTCTTTGCCACAGGCAAAGTCCGTGTCCGAAGAGCGCGAACGGATCCGTTTCCGTCTTCGCAAGCGCGAACAGAAACCATTCCAGGGCATCTTCATAAAAAGCGTTCACCAGGTATGAAAACCCGTGGTTTACCACCTGGGCTAAACTGAGCTCGCAGTCATCGGGAACCCCTCCGAGCAGCACCCCAGTTCTGCTCTCGCCGCGCTCCATCAGATTCCGCCACTCAGTCAGGGGTTCGCGAATCCTGGCGTCATCCGCTTCCGGAACAAGCAGCCCCACGGCCTCGTGCCACCTTCCCTGCGCCATATAGAGATTGGCAAAGTCCAGTAGCAGCTTCGTGCGATCCTTCGAGTAATTTCGAAATCGTTCCAGAATCTGCTCCGCCAGTGCCAGACGTGCGGGAACAGGATAATCAACCGCATATTGCACGACATCCCCGATCGCGAATGCCGCAGGCTCAGGCTCCTGCAGCAGGTTCTCCATTTGCTGCAGCTTCTTCGCAGCCTGCTCTTTCGCCTCGCGCTTTATCTTGATTGCTTCTGGACTGGCGTCTCCGGTCAGGAAATATTGATTTACCGCCCTGAAGCACAAACCGGGACTTCCGCAGTTGAGGGCGCAAATCGCACTCTTCAGATACCCCTCCCGCGCGGCCGCAATCATTTCAGGGTTGCGAAATCGATCGAACAGGGAAGCAAACCGCTGCCAGCATTGCCACGCTTCGAACCACTGCCGCTTGCTCGCGGCGAGGGCCGCCGACTTCTGCACGTTCTCCGCGGCCTGGCGATACACCTCATAGGGGTACCGTTGAAGCTGATGGCCAACGTCGAGCGGAAACACGCTGCTGCTGTGCGCCCGGGATTCCATCCCCTCGGGAATGAGCTCCCACCCATAGGCGACGACCACCGGCTAATCCGTATCCTCGGGCACGTAGTGCGCCTCGCAGAAATCGTCGATGCCCGACTGCACTTCCTTATAGAGCAGCCCCGCCGCCGCCGCCGCAATCGCCGCCGTCATACCCGGAAGCATTCCGCTGCCGAGAATCAGCTTTGCAATTTCCTGAATGAAGGTGCTCCCGCCCGTCGTAATCAGCACCGTGAGAGCCGCATTGCCGCCCTTCACGCGATTCCTGCAAACCAGCGCCGCAAGCTTCGGCCGCAGCCTTAACCAGAGGCTCTCGCCCTCGTGTTTCTTGGTCTCGCGCGTCGGAGCAACCGCATACGAAGTTGGCTGCATCAGCCTGTCAAGCTCGATGAATAAATCATCTTTTGAAAGCT
>DATAQX010000182.1:0-8260 GCA_036264455.1 Silvibacterium sp.
CTCGATATCGTGCTGTTGTCGCAGCGCACCAGTGCAACTTGCGGCGCAAGTTGGCCTGGGTCGGCGGCTGCACTTTCCTCGTTAAGCAATAAGCACGTCATACATCAGGAGCGGCCTGACTCCACACGGTCACGGTGAGAGAGGTAATCAACTCTGGCCCAATCTGCTGCTTCTGAAGCGGGATTGGGCCAAAGTCCACTTGTACTCCCAAACAATAGTTCTTACACTCTCTGGCGTTAGACAACAACCAAAGGTGTGGCCCGGATAATCCAGATAATTAGTCTCAATTTTTGAATGCGCACTAGAAATCAGCTCAAGATTATCGGTGAAGCGGGGGGCGCTTAGAGTTCACCGCGGAGGTTCGCGAATGATTCCCAAAACTATGAAAGCAGCGGTTGTTGAGAAGTATGGCGCCCCTCTTTCCATCCGGGAAGTTCGTGTTCCCAAACCGGGCCCGGGCGAAGTTTTGATGGAGATCATCGCTAGCGGAGTATGTCACACCGATCTGCACGCAGCCGATGGCGATTGGCCTGTCAAACCAACACTGCCTTTGACGCCAGGACATGAAGGGGCTGGGATTGTGGTTGCACTTGGAACTGGCGTTACACGTTTGAAGGAGGGTGATCGAGTCGGCCTTGCGTGGCTGTACGACGCCTGCGGGCATTGCAAGTTCTGTCTTTCAGGATGGGAAACCCTCTGCCTGGATCAGAAAAACTCCGGCTATTCCGTTAGCGGCAGTTTCGCGCAGTATGCCGTGGCCCAGGAAGGCTACCTGGGATTAATCCCTAAGAACCTTTCATTCGTGGATGCGGCGCCCATTCTCTGTGCTGGTGTCACAACCTATAAGGGGCTCAAAGAAACTGATATTCGTGCGGGAGAGTGGGTCGTGATTTCGGGAGTCGGTGGCTTAGGCCATGTCGCGATTCAGTATGCAAAAGCCATGGGACTGAATGTCGCGGCAGTGGATCTAGGACCGGAAAAGATAGCACTGGCAAAGAAGCTCGGAGCCGACATTGCGATTGATGCTACCACTCAGGATCCGTCAACCGAGGTTCAAAAACAGGTTGGCGGGGCGCATGGAGTGCTGGTGACAGCGGTTTCGACCACGGCTTTCAAGCAGGCGGTTGGTATGCTCCGCCGCCATGGCACGTGCGTACTGGTTGGCCTGCCTCCGGGAGAATTTCCGGTTTCTATTTTTGATGTGGTTCTGAACCGCTACACCATCCGTGGCTCGATCGTAGGTACGCGTATCGATTTGGAGGAGGCTCTTATGTTTGCCGCTGAAGGTAAAGTAAAGGCGACAATCGAAACACTGCCTTTTGAATCTATCAACGATGCTTTTGTGAGGCTCAGGAACGGGAAGGTTAATGGCCGAATAGTGCTCGGAATAGGCGAGAAGGTATTTGATAAAGGATTCACGACCGCAGTCTGAACATTAGTCTCTGCATAATACTGACGAAGATGGATGTAAATCCGGTACGCCTCTGCGCCCCGACGCGCGGTGCCGCTCGCTACTGAGCCACGCGCAGGTATGCGAACAGGACCGACACCAGGATTACGATCACACCGGTAGCAAGGGCCAGGCGGTCGGCAAATAGACGTCGCATCGCAGCCTCCCCTATACGAAACTATAACGCTCGGAATGATATTTCGACAGCGGCACGTGCATTTCGCCGAGAGCCTTTTCAATCGAATCCATCATCACATTCGGCCCGCAGATGAAGTACTCATGGTCGTCATATGGCGGCGGCAGATGCCGCTTGAACACCTCAGCGTTGATGTAGCCCTGCTCACCCGTCCATCCCGCCGGCGGATTACTCAGCACGTGGACGACCGTCAGTTCAAGCCGGTCTTTCAGCGCCTCCAACTCCTCACGGAAGGTAATCGATTCCCAGTCCCTGCTGCCGTAGAGCAGGATCACGGGCCGCTTGTCGCCGCGGTCGGCGAGCGTGAGGAGCATGCTCATCATCGGCGTGATACCAACACCGCCGGCGATCAACACATGCATATCCGCCGGGTTGCCGATAGTGAAGGCGCCGTACGGTCCATCGAGGTAGACGCGCTTGCCCACGGGCACCTTGTGAATCTCGCTCGTGAAGTCCCCGAGGTTTCGGATCGTCATGTCGACGCTTCCATCGGTAACCGCGGCGCTGGAGGAGAACGAGAACGGGTGCCCGGTGATCTTGAAGGGGCTGCCCCAAACTGTCAGCCAGCCGAACTGGCCAGGTGTGAAGCTGAATCCGGGGTGACCCTCCGGCTGCATCACCAGGGTCCAGGTGTCGCCGCGTTCCTCGCGGACTTCCGCGATGCGGTACGGGCGGCGGAGCAGGAACAGCGGCTTGATGAGGCGAATGTAAAACAGGAGCGCCAACCAGAAAATCGTCAGGCCGACCCACAGCGTTCGCTTCCAGGGATAAACCAAGTAGAAGCCCCATCCAATCATGTGGGCGATCCCCGCTGTGACAGCAACGACCGCGAGGACGATATGAGTCATCTGCCACGTCTCGTATCGGATATTCAACTTCACGCGCCACAGCGACATGACCACGATCGCTATCAGGGAGTAGGTCGATATGGCAGCGAAGCGGGCGCGCCACGGCGCCTGAATGAAATTGAGCAGCGCGAGCAATTCCGGCCGGACGGCGAACAGGATGAGCGGGTGCGTTACGACCAAGCCAACCGCTATCAGCGAGATCTGGCGGTGAAAGTGATAGATAATGTCCTCTCCCCACGGATTGGTGACGTACCGGAAGCGCGCCGTGAGGCCGAACTGCAGGCTCATCATCGCCAGGCCGGCATAACCGATCGCTGCTGAGAACTCGGTCCAGAAATCGCGCGCAGGC
Source organism: Silvibacterium sp. (assembly GCA_036264455.1). Classification (GTDB taxonomy): domain Bacteria; phylum Acidobacteriota; class Terriglobia; order Terriglobales; family Acidobacteriaceae; genus Silvibacterium. The sequence continues at coordinate 2,844 of DATAQX010000182.1, forward strand.
GGCAAAGAACCCACCAGGAGCGCGAACATGGGGCCGAGAACGAAGAGCAGATAAACGATGATCCAAATGGCCACACGCGCGGGATACGGAAGCATCGTTGATCCTCCTTTGAACTCTTGCTGCTGATCCCTTACCTCGACCCGTCTATTATGTATGCACGATAGCCGCGCCCACCGCGCGAGGCTCGGATTATCTCATCACCGAAATTTGTGCTCAATCCTGCTCCCTGAGATGTGACTTGCCCGCGTCCGATGCTCGGCTACGCCCGCCGCTTCTTTTCGGAAGCTCCGAAGTACATTGTCGGCGTGACTCCGAGCGCCTTTCGAAAAGCCGCGATAAAAGCGCTCGGCGTGCTGTAGCCCGATTCCAGAGCGGCGTGCGTGACCTTTGATCCCTCCCCAAGCAAACGCATCGCATGCATTAGACGAAGCTGCTGGCGCCATTTGCCGAAGGTCATTCCCAATTCATCCTGGAAGAGCCGTTCCACGGTTCTCCTGCTGGCGCCGCTTGGTTTGCAGATTTGTTCGAGGGTTTGACGGTTGCCGGGGCTCCCCATAAGCGCCCGCGCCACCCGCTCGGCTCGCGGATCGGTTAGGTTCGGAAGTTGTAGTGGTACCCTCTGAATCACCTCGAGCTGGTCGATGATGATCTCGATCACATGTCGCTGCCGTTCGACTCTTTGCCTGAGAGAGCCGAAGGTGCAGGCATGGAGAATCAGTTCCTTCAGCAGTTGTGACACGTTGACCACGCAGCAATCCCGTGGCATTGATCTCGCCAGCTTCGGCTTCAGGTAAACGGTCCGCATTGCCACCGCCCCCGACATCGTAACGGTGTGAGGAACCCGCTCCGGTATCCAAACGGCCCGTTGGGCTGGAACGACCCAGGCACCACTGGTGGTGCGGACGGTCATGACTCCGCGGGAGGCGTACACCAACTGATCCCGATTGTGAAAATGCAACGGAATTGTGTGGCCCGTAGGATAGTCGTGTTTAAGCGTAACAATGCACGAGCTTCTGTCCGCCACACGATCGAAAATCGCGGTTTGTCGCATTATCGATATTCATTGTCACAATAGCGAAAGTACGCACGGGAGGCAATCTTTAATCTCAGGCTTGTTGGAGCGCCGTTCGGGAGGGAAGAAGCTTTGAAGCGACTGCGAACAACGCACCAGAGCGAGTTCCGACCCATGCCCCCAGCCAGCTGAACCCAAGAGGAATTCCACGATGAAGCAGAACATAGTCATTCAAGGGCCGAAGCAGCGCGCAAGTCTGGTTTTGTTCCTGGCTGCTGCGACGTGCATCGGCCTCACGCCGAAACAAACATTCGCAGCCGATGCAGGACTGTGTTCTAAAAATCCGCAGAACCGGCAACTCGATTACTGGCTTGGAGACTGGACCATCTCCGGTCCCGGCTCATCGTCCAGTGCAACCAGCAGAGTCTATCTGACGCTCGACGACTGCATGGTGGTCGAGAGTTGGGACGGCGGCCGTGGCCACAGGGGAGAAAACATGTTTGCCTGGAGTGCGGACGACAAAAGCTGGCACGGAATGTTCGCTGACAATGAAGGGCGAGTACACGTGTTCCTAGCCGGCAAGGTCGCGGTGGGCACGGCGGAATTCACCGGCTCCAGCCACGGCGCCGATGGAGACGTCATTCTCAATCGAGTGAAGATCGTCCGTCTGGGACCGAACGAGGTTGAGCAAGTGTGGCAGAAGTCATCCGACAATGGAGCCACATGGTCGACAGAATTTCGTGGAGAATATTCGCGAAAAACTCCCTGACGTCGAGACACAGGTATGCACAGAACAATCCACTGGTTCATGGCCTGCTCGGTGGTGCTGACGATGATCGGCGTCAGTCCAGCGAATGCGCAGGACGATCCATCACGGCCGCTAGTGACGCTCAATGCCGGGACTGTGCAGGGACAGCGCGTAACAGGGAGAGAGATGGCCTTTCTCGGCATCCCCTACGCGGCACCACCAGTCGGCGCTCTGCGTTGGAAGCCACCCCAACCGGCAGCAGCATGGTCCGGTACGCGGAAGGCTGCCCAGTTCGGCCCCGCATGTCCGCAACTTCCAGCAGGGTGGCTTCCCTATCCTGTCTGGAGCGAAGACTGTCTCTACCTCAATATCTGGACGACCAGTCTTTCCCCGCAGGCTAGACTTCCGGTGATCGTTTACTTTCACGGGGGCTCGAATCGCGCCGGCCACAGTCAGTTAACTCCGCTCGGCCCATCGCTTTCTCCTATGGGCGTTGTGCTGGTAACAGCGAATTATCGCCTTGGACCACTGGGATTCTTCGCTCATCCGGCGCTTACCGCCGAATCGCCACACCGTTCTTCAGGGAATTACGGCCTGCTCGATCAGATGCAGGTACTGCGCTGGGTGCGGAGGAATATCGAGCGTTTCGGCGGTGATCCTCAACAGGTGACAGCAATGGGCCAGTCGGCTGGCGCTTTCGATATCTGTCTGCTGATGGCGTCGCCGCTTGCAAGGGGGCTGTTTCAGAAGGCCATCATGGAGAGCGGCGACTGCACGGGCTCGCTGATCGAGGACATCCATACGCCGATTCACTACAGCGAAATTGCAGGGACCGGCGAGGGTAACGGCCAGCGCTTCGCTGCGGATCTGGGAATTGCGGACGGTCCCAACGCCTCGCGCAGGCTGCGCGGCATTCCGGTGGATAGGATTCTGAAAACGTGGAGTCGTGATCCCCAGATTCAGTTCGACGCTATCGTGGACGGCTGGGTCATTCCCACGCAGCCAGCAAAGGTCTTCGGAGAGGGCAGGCAGGCTCGTATTCCAGTTCTTGTCGGCAGCAACGCCGATGAAGCGACCGTTTTGGGCCATGGTCCTGCAACCATTGCCGAATACAGAAAATATCTTGAAGAAGATACCGGCCCCTACGCGCAGCAGGAGTTTTGTGCCTGGCCCGTCGGATCGGACGCCCAGGTTCCGGACGAGTATCTGAAGCTCCAGAGCGACACCTTCGCCTACGGGGCATGGTCCATGGCCCGCAGCGTGACGCGAGCTGGCGAAGCCGCGTATCTATACCTCTTTACCTGGGCGGAGACGGGCAAGCGCGCGCGACTCGGAGCTTATCACGGGGAGGAACTGACGTTTCTGAGCAATACCTTCCCGCACAACTGGGGGCCCAGCAATGGCGATCAGGCATTCGGCGAAGCAGTGCGAACATATTGGACTCAGTTCGCAAAGACCGGAAGTCCGAATCATCCCGGCGCTCCTCTGTGGCGCGCCTACAATCCACGCCCGGATCAGGTACTGAATCTAGGCCGTGAAATCCGAATGGTCCCTGTCAATTCGAAGCTCCATGTCCTAGAAAAAATCATGGCTCCAATCTTGTCAAACAGCCCGAGCTTATCCAGTTGCAGTGGAAGTGCGCAATGCTTAATCGCTTCAATTCCGGATCAGGGTTGGCGCCATCGTCGAGATGTAAACGGTTGTATCGCTCTACCTTGACAAGGATTACCCTAAAGCGATTTAATTCGCACCGCAGTAGTGCATGTCTGTACGCGTGCGATTAAAAAAGCGATTGTCTAAAAAAGTTGATGGAACAGAATGACCGTCCGTCGTTCATTTCCACAAGGCGTTCGTGAGCTGTTCTGCCAGCATTTTTAAGGGGGCGTCTATGACTTATCTGAAGAGGTTTCTTGGGATCATTACGTTTGCTCTGTGCATAGCAGCGATTGCAGGAGCCCAGGAGAATGCGACGATCAGTGGTCAGGTGACTGATCCATCCGGAGCCGCCGTGCCGGACGCAACCATCACCGTCGTGCGTGCAAGTACCGGTGAAGTCCGCACCACGCAATCGAGTGGAGCTGGTTTCTTTGAGGTTTCCGGGCTTGCCGTCGGCTCCTACGACCTCAAAGTCGTAGCATCCGGATTCAAGACCTTCACCAAGACAGGCATAGTGTTGGATACCGCGGCGACCGTCCGTGCCAATGCACCCCTGGAAGTAGGTTCTGCGAGCCAGACGGTTACAGTTCAGGCAAATACGCTGCAGGTGCAAACCGACACCAGCATGGTCAGCAGCCTGATCACCGGCCAGCAGATTAGCGAGCTCGCCACTAACGGCCGCAGCATGATGGCGCTGACCACGCTAGGCACTGGCGTTACCAATCAGCTGCCCTCATTCAACGGTGTGACCGCGCAGGGCAGTAGCGCCGAGATCAATTTCAACGGTATGAGGTGGGATCATAACAACTGGCTGATTGACGGCGGCGAAGTCTATGACCGCGGCAGCGGCGGCAGGCTGGGCGTTGCGGTCAGTCCGGACGCGCTGTCCGAATTTCAGCTTCTCGTCAGCAATTACACCCCTGATTACGGTATCGCCTCGGGTGGCACCACTTTGATGGTCCTCAAGGCCGGAACACAGAGGTTCCATGGTGGAGCATGGTATTTCGGCCGCAACGATGCCTTCGACGCCCAGTATTTCTTCTCCAAACAGCAAAACCAGCCCAGTCCCGAGCTTCGCCTCAACATCTGGGGCTTCAATATCGGCGGCCCCGTAATCATTCCCCATGTGTATAACAACGAACGCAACAAGACCTTCTTCTTCGTCAACGAAGAGTGGCGACATTTCATCCAGGGAGCCAATCCCTCCGTTGTGAATACAATCCCGGCACCGTTCTTTCCCACCGCCGGACAGGATTTGCAGTACCAGCCACTAACTACGAACTCGACGACCGGCGTACCCGTTACGCTGATAGTTCCAAATACTACGGACCCGGCAAAACTCGCGCTCTATTCTGCGGACGGCTTGGTTGCGGGGCGGCCGTTTCCCAGTAGCTCCCCGAATGTCTATACCATTCCAGCCAACTTGTTTGATCCCAATTCTGTACTCTTCATGGGCACCGGCGCTATCCCCAAGCCCAACACCGCTAACGGCACTCAGGTAGTTGCCTCGCCGAAGCAACCCACGTATGTCCGCGAGGACGTGGTTCGCATCGACCATCATATCAACGACAAGTTTCAATTGATGGGCCACTGGATTCACGATTCGATGGAGCAGACCATCTTTCCTTCCATGTGGAGCAACGACAACTATTACACGATTGGCAACGTCTTCAAGAACCCGTCGTGGGGGACTGTTGTCAGGCTCAGCCAGGTGCTTACTCCAACGCTGCTGAATGAGACATCTTTTAACGTGAATGGTAATACCATCAACATCACCCCGGAGGCGGCGCCCGGCGCCTCCTTCCAGCAGCCCTCCGGCTGGAGCGCTGTGGGCATTTTCAGCGGCAACAACGCGCTGAGCCGCCTTCCATCTATAGATTTTTCAGGTGCGCCGAACACCAATTGGACGACCAACTACTGGCCGTGGCGCAACTCTTATCTCAACTACCAGATTCGCGATGATCTCTCGTGGACCCGGGGAGTGCACGCGTTTAAGTTCGG
>DATAQX010000250.1:0-15728 GCA_036264455.1 Silvibacterium sp.
GCGCTGTTAGTAGCGCTGCAGGCGCCTCCGTAGTCGATGGCGGCGCCATAAAGCTTAATGTACTGGGAGTTCTGGTATTCCAGGTAACCTGTCAACGCAAATAAGTCCTGAGTCATGATATTGCCGGTCTGCATGTTCTGCAGAAACTGATTGAAGGTAATCACACCGTAGGCTCCGCCACCTGCAAAGCCGTTCATCGCGGACTGCGGAGCCTTACCTCCAGCACCGGCGTTGTTCTCCTCATAGATGTTCGCCTTGCATTGCGTGGCATGATTCGCGCCGCAGGTGCGAAGCACCTGAATCGCTTTATACGACTGATACAACCCTTGGGCCGAGTTCGGCTGATTCACGTTCACATAAGACTCGGCAAAGGCCGGAGTGAAGAGAAGCGCAGGTGTGGTGAAGTCCGACACATTGCCCTGGGTATATTCCTCGACTTCAATGGCATCGGGGTGCCCATGATCGGCCACGTCAGCATACGAGGCGCCGACGCCCGCCATCTGCACTCCCATGATCAACTCTGTCTGGACACCTACATAGCTGGGCACGGCGCGCATTGCAGTGGCAATCGTGTTAAAGCGGCTGGTGTAGTCCTGATAGCCTGAATCCGTATTAATGCGCCAGCCCAGCGCCTGGCCTGCAAAGCCACTATTCCAGTTTTCGTTGCCAAGCTCCAGGTGGATAGTGTGGAACCAGTTCTGGTAACCATCCCGGGGACCGCCCAGTGCGATGCGCTTCGCACCATAGGCCGTGTTGGGTCCGCCGTAAAGAAAGTCCACTAAGCCCCGGGCGTCCGTCTCGGTCAAGGTAATGGGCATGATGATCATCGGATCGACACCAAGAACGTGGCAAAGCTGCAGAAAGTCCTGCAATGGGGTCTTCGGCGTGCCTCCGTTGTACTCCTGTATGCCTGCATTACTCATCAGCTGCGCATTTGCCGGCAGAATCCAGCTGTCGAGCGTCTCCGAATCGGGCGCGGGGTTGTAGCGCAGCGTTCCCGGGTTGCCGGGAGTTCCAGTGGCAAAAACAGTCTTGAGGGCCCTGACGTACTGATCGGAAAAGATCGTGGGATTTCCCGGGTCAGTGGTGGAGGGGTCCTGCTCGAAATCCAGATTATCGAGGTAAACTATTCCGCCCCCCCGTCCGGTCCATTCCACCTGAACTGCTGAGTTCTCAGACCGCATGATCCCTTCTGAAATTTTGCAGGGGATCTTAAACTGGCTCCAGGCGGGGGTGAGCACAGCCCTGTAGGGACCGCAATTGAACCCCCCGAATCTCAAGGCCTGCACGGAGAGTATGGTATTGCCCGAAGCTTGCTTCGCCATGAATTTCAAAAAATATGTGCCATTCAGACGGCGGAACATATTAACGACCGTTCCACCGATGTTCAGGTTGTCGAATAGGAACCTGATCGTGGCCGACGCATCGCCGCCGGCGGTAAGATCCATTTTGTAACTCGATGCGCCGCAGCCTTCGCATACATCTGTTGTCTCTTCGGAGACGTGTCCCCCGTTTGCCTCCAGGAAACCGGCTCCCCACCCACCCGTCGTGAGCTGCTTTTCCGAGAGTGGCGCAAAGGTTTGCTTGAGAACGATAACGTCGCCGACAGCAATCGGCGCCGCGCACGCCGGAGAGAATGTATAGGTTACTCCGTAGGGACTTGAAACCGCTGCTTTCGTATTCGCGACGATGGTCGATGAGCAGCCAAGTTCCACGGCGCCGCCAGAGCAATTCGGAGAATTCGCGCCGCAGGATTGGATGACGCTGAGATTCGCGCCTTTCCACCAATTCTCAGGAGCCTGATCATACTGTGAATTGTTGCTATTCGGGTTGACTTGCCTAGTGGAAAGCAGAGAAGCCCCGCTCTGTACCTGCCAGACCTGCTGCCTCAAAGCGCCCTCGCCACCGACATTGGCGGGCTGAAGAAGATTTTTATAGATGCCTCCAGAGTCGTAAATGGTCGGTGTTCCCATGTTCGCGCCGGGCTTCTGCGTGTACTCGTGAATGATTGTCGATGGATCGACCGTGACGACAGTCTGTGCCCACGCAGACGAGAGCAGAGATAAGAGAGACAGAGCCGGGACGAGACGAAATAGCTTTCTCATAGTACGTATCAAGGCAGTTCAGTTATAGGTGAGCAAACTGGGGGCAGGATTTGGAGTCTGAGATTATTTCGTTTTGGCGCCGCTGGCTTCCTTGTATTCGATCAGTGTGCGCCGGTTGCCGCGTCTCTGATCGAAGGCATACTGCAATTGTCCGATGCAGATGGGGATCTGCTGTAAATGGGAATGAACGCCATAGAGCCACAGCGTAATGACATCGTCTGACTTCCACCGGGACTTCCACGCCGAACGCAATGACAGTGCAACAAGCAGTGCTACCCAAAGGACGAGGGGAAGAATCGTCAATCGCAAAAGGCTGGCCGCGACGGCAATCGCAAATGATCCCATCCAGAAGCCAGCATGCACCAGATTGCGCTTGCGCTCGCGATCCCAGCTGGGATCGTCGCTGTCGCGAAAGCGCTGGGAGATCTCAGCGAAGGCATGGCCGGAGCGAATCGCACGCTTCCAGTATTGGCTCCAGCGCATCATCTGAAGATCGTGTCCTGTCATAGGGTGGTCTATATGCAGGATGCGATAGCCGCGGGCTCGCATTCGGCGACACATCTCGGGTTCCTCGCCGGCAATCAGCTCGCTGTCATAACCGCCTACTTCTTCAAGGGCGCTGCGGCGCATCAATACGTCTCCGCCACAGAACTCGACAATCCCCGGCGCATATACCCAGTCCAGATCAAGGATGCGGTTATAGATCGAAGCTTCCGGATGAATTTCGCGCCGATGACCCCAAACGGCAATAATCGATGCGTCCTTCAACATCGGTTCGAGAGCGGCCTTTACGAAATCGGGATGCAGGATCGTATCGCCATCCAAAAACAGGACAAACTCCGCTCTGGCTGCCCGCCAGCCAGCGTTGCGGCCGAGAGCGGCCGTCGGTCGCTCAGCGTGGAGGACAATTACCCGGGCGCCAAACGATGCGGCAACCTCTGGGCTGCCATCTGTTGAGGCCGAATCAACATAGATCGTCTCGATGCTTCCGCCATCGAAGCCGCGCATCACGCGAATCGACTCCAGGCATCGTGCCAGCCTCTGGCCTTCGTTCCGCCCGATGACCACGATAGAGATAGCGGGCGCGGTCATTTCGTGACCTCTTCCCGCCGCTCACACAACGCCGCGTTGGCCATCCCCACAGATCTGCGACTTTTTCTCAAACCTGGACCTCAACGATTCCGTTGTCTGGAACTTCCTCAGTCGCGGCTTCCTGGACCTTGCGAGACAGAATGCGCGCAGGAATTCCCACGGCAATGGAATTTGAGGGCACATCTTTGAGGACGACTGCATTGGCTCCGATGGCAACATCGTCGCCGATGTGAATCGCTCCCAGGATTTTCGCTCCGGCTCCGACATCGACGCGGTTGCCGAGAATGGGAGCACCGCGAACTCCCGTGTGACGCAATCCCACGGTGACTCCGTTACGAATCACGCAATCATCTCCGAAGACTGCGTCTCCGCTGATGACGATGCCGCCAAAATGATCGATGCGAAAGCGTTTGCCAACCGTCGCTTCGCAAGGCAGTTCAATACCTGTGAGAATCTCGGAAAAAGGCTTGAGGAGTTTATAGATAAAAGAGAAAGGAAGCCGCAGCCAGCGCTGGCGAATGGTGTAGCGCCAGCGTCCAAAGCGGTAGACCACCATGACCCAGAGCCCCTGCCGGGACCATTGGCGGTCATAGGTGCGAAAATCCTCACGGAGATTCTCAAACACGACAGGCTCCTTACTGCGAGCGAATGGAATGCCCCCAGCGACGGGCGCGCCAAGCTCTATGCGCCGACTTCTCCGCGCTTCGCCTTCGTCTCGACAATGCCATACTTTTGCAGCTTGTAGAGAAAGGCTTTGTAATCGATGTTCAGCTGTGCCGCCGCCTGCCGCCGGTTCCATCGGGTCGCTCCCAGAGCCTCAAGCAAGAGCTTGGTTTCTGCTTTGCGTGAGTTCTGCTCCAGATGGTCCATGGTTAAAAGATTCCCATTACTATGGCGGTGCTCCGGGACCTTGGCTTCGTGTGCTGTTGAAGGGCCTGAATTCAAGCGCACCAACTCCTGAATCAGCAAGTCGGCGTCCTGATAGACCAGGTAGCGACGCATCACGTTCTCGAGCTCGCGCACATTGCCGGGCCAGTCGTAGTTGAGCATAGCTGATTGCAATTCCCTGGTGATAACCGGAGCTGTTGTCCCGGACGGCAAGTGCCGGCGCAGCAGCATCTCCGCAAGAGGCAAAATCTCCTGCTGGCGTTCGCGCAGGGGCGGGATCACGATATTGATGACGTTGAGGCGGTAATAAAGATCTTCGCGGAATGCACCTTCCTCAATTCCCCGGCGCAAATCCCGATGCGTAGCCGCCATCACCCGAACATCCACTTTCACGATGCGCCTGCTGCCCAGTGGCTGAACCTCGCCATCCTGCAGCACCTGGAGAAGCTTGGCCTGTAGCCGGATATCCATATCGCCGATTTCGTCGAGCAAAATGGTTCCACCCTGGGCTAGTTCAAACTTGCCCGGTTTGTCGATGGTCGCACCGGTAAAAGCGCCCTTTTCATATCCGAACAACTCGCTCTCGATCAATTCTGAGGGCAACGCTGCGCAATTCAACTTTAGAAAAGGCTTGTTGGCGCGAGAGGAGTAAGCGCACAAGCGGCGTGCCATGACTTCTTTCCCTACTCCGGTTTCCCCATGTAACAACACAGGTACATCAGCCATGCCTACGCGGGACAAAAAGGACTCGGAATAGTGCTGCACCTCGCTGTTCGCCATATCCGAGGTGAGCACCCGGGTGCGTTGATCGGAGTCGGTGTCCAGAACTTCACCCTGATTCTTGTTCTGCGCTCCCGAGAGCCACACGGAATCAATCACTTCCCGTATGGCCTGGTGGGAATCCCGGTGAGTTAGCGGTGTCTCCAAAATGTGCAGGCCGCGGATGGAAGTTCGAAACTCGCTGTGCAGGTCATGCAATTCATTCACGGCAAGGATCAATGGGAGATGCGGCCGCGTGGCGCATATCTCGAGCATGGTATCCAGGTCCTGCTGACGACGCATTCCCACATTCGAAATTACTGCCGCCACAGTGAAAGCCTGATTCCGCAGATGCGTGAGCGCCTCGGGCAGCGTCCGTACCGGGAGCACGCTGTATCCATCGAATTTGAGGCTTTGAATCAGTGCCTCATGGGCTTGCGGATTCTCACCAATCAGCACAATAAGACCAGACATAGGACCCCACGCAGAAATCGAGAGATTCGAAGCAAGCAGGAAATGCAATTTTTGGAAAGCTATCGGATCTCGGCGCAACAACTTATTAGTAACCGGATCATAGCCCGTTCCGATTCTCTGAGCAAAACCACTTTTGTGGGAATTACCAAATATCGATTGGCGATCCTCGGATAGGTACCCATAGTTGGTTACCTTAGGAACTGTGAAAACGACTTTGTTTTGCCCTTCACCTCGATCGGCTTTTTCCACTCTTCAAACTTTTTAGGATTTTTGGAAACTTATTTGGCTTGTGAGAACGGTCTCCAGCTTCCAGGGATCAACAATATGTTGCCAAACCGCCTCTATACACTTTGGCACTCTGATTGCATTTACAGGAGGTAGGTTGCCGTTATGGCATGGCCCAAGAGTAACCAGCAGTAGTCCAGACATTTAAAGGGTAATACGATCGTGAGCCTTAATCGGGATATCTATCCGAACCTTAAACTCCGAATTTACACCACTGGGATTCGGCAGAATCGTCTGGCGAGAATGCTCGGCATCGATGAAGCCCATCTGAGCAGGATCATCAACGGATTCCGTCAACCAAGCGGGGATATACGCGAACAGATTGCAACGATTCTGCAAAGCGACCCGGAATGGCTCTTCCACAGAATGCAAATCAGCGACGAAAGATTCTCGACTGATGGCGCGCCTCAAGAGATTTTGAAGCATTAACCCGAATCACTGAAACATTTTTTGCTGCCAGCCACACTGCTTAACGATCTTCCCCCGAGCAATCGCAACTGTGCCGTCTTCAGGACTGGCATCGATGAAATCTGGCAGAAAAAGACATTTGAGCACTAAAGGCCTGATCGCTAAAAGACCTACCGGCTCCCCCGAGTCCTAACGTTTCACCGAATTGAAGTATTGAGGGTTTCGCAACTATGCCTGGTATTAGTCCCAACTCCGTCGCTGTTCTCGGTGTGCCTTTTAACAGTGTCACGATGGAAGAAGCCGTGACGATCATCGAGCAAAAAATCGACGGAGGCGGCTTCCACCAGGTAGCTACGGCCAACGTGGACTTTCTGATGCACGCCATTAACGATCACGAGTTGCAGAATATCCTCTGCTCCTGCTCACTGGTTGTCCCCGATGGCATGCCGATCCTATGGTCCGCTCGCCTCATGGGCTCCAAACTGAAGGAGCGGGTGTGCGGCATCGATCTGGTACCTCGTCTGGCAGAACTGGCTGAGCGACGCGGCTATCGCCTCTATCTTCTCGGAGCCAGCGAAAAGAGCTCACAGCGTGCTGCGGAGCAGCTGCAGAAGAGTTATCCCGGACTGCACATCGTTGGACGCTACTCGCCACCGCCCCGCCCGCTTGAAGAGATGAATCACGAGGAGATCCTGCAACGCATCGAACAGGCCAGGCCGGATATTCTGCTGGTGGCATTCGGCAATCCAAAGCAGGAAAAGTGGCTCTCGATGCACCGCGATCGTCTCAAAGTGCCTGTCTCAATCGGCATCGGAGGTTCGCTGGACATGATCGCCGGCAAGCTCGCGCGTGCACCACGCTGGATGCAGAAAGCCGGCTTGGAGTGGTCTTTCCGCGCTGTCCAGGAGCCACGACGACTGATTGGCAGGTATATAAGCGACGCGATTACACTCGGCCGCTACTTGCCGCAGCAGATGGCAGCCACTGCTTCCCAGCCAAGAACTGCCGGCCCTTCCAATATCTTCAGCACCAGAGTGGGGAACACAGAAGTTATTGCCATCCAGGGAAATCTCACCGGACGGCTGCTTGCTGACTTTGAGAGACTCACCCGCAATGCCAGTGAAGCCGGAATGCACATTGTGCTGAACATGGCCCAGAGCGGCTACTTCGGACCAAACACGCTCGGTTCTCTTGTTCAGCTCATGACTTCGATGCAGCGACTGAAACTCCATCTGTGGCTTGCCGAAATGCGCCCCCATCTGGTTCGTCTTCTGCGCAGTTCGAGGCTGGACAGTTACTTCAAAACGACTTCAAGTGTGAGCGACGCCCTTTACAGGATCGCCAAAGCTGATTATCACGCTATGCCTCAGCTGCCTACCATTCAAACACTTCGCCGGAAGACTGGCGGTCAAGTGCATGTCCGGCTGGAGATGATGCAGGATGTCTGTCAGAGAATGGCGGCTGGCGATCAGGGTATGCAGCTTGATTTCGGTGGCGGCTTCAGTCACGCGTCCCGTTACGGATTTAAAGTTTCAGTTGGATAGAGCCGTGGTTGGGAAAAGCATTCCCCGGTCCCATAGCTCACGCCGGTCCGAGTTGCGTACCGGTAGATATTCGTTTGATCGCCGATGGAAAGGCGCATTCCGATCATGGCACACCTCCTCTACCTGTTTCTTGGCTTGATGCTCGTGGCCGTCACCCTGCCACTTGTTCTGGAACTGGCTTTGGTGACGGTCGCAGCGTTGCTGCCTGCCCGGAAGCAGCCAGATGTGGACTTGCCTGTGGGCGGGTATCCCCTGGCGGTCGTCATACCGGCGCACAACGAGGAGTTCCTGATCTCCAGATGCATTAACAGCGTGCGCTCATCGGTCGCGTTGAGCGCAGTACCGGCGGATGTCCGGATTTTGGTAGTTGCGCACAACTGCACCGATACGACCGCGCTACAGGCCCGTAAGGCAGGCGCTGAGGTCGTGATCTATGACGATCCCGCGGCGAAAGGAAAGGGCTTCGCCCTGCGTAATGGCTTTGAGCACGCACTCGCCGGGCGGGCGGCAGCCGTCCTTGTAATTGATGCGGATTCGATCGTGTCGAAGAATCTCGTTCCCTCCGTTCAGAATCTCATCGCAAATGGCGCTGACGCCGTGCAATGCCGGTATGAAATGGAGAGCCCTACGAACAAAATCAATACCCGGCTTGCCGCCCTGGCGCTACGTGGATTCAATGTCATACGTCCCCGCGGACGCGAGAGACTGGGCCTTTCCGCAGGGATTTTCGGAAACGGCTTCGCTCTTACCCGAAACCTGCTGCGCGAGGTTCCATATGGCGCGTTTTCCGTCGTGGAGGACCTGGAATACCACATCGCCCTGATGATGACCGGGAAGCGGGTGCGCTTTCTTGAGACGGCCTTGGTTTCGGCCGCACTTCCAGCCTCTCGGCAGGGCGAGACGGTTCAGCGCTCGCGGTGGGAAGGGGGCAGGTTCCACGTTGCCCGGACCTGGGCAGGCCCGTTGCTCAAGCAGCTTTTGCGGGGACGCATCCGTCTGGCGGAACCACTCTTCGATGTAGCCAGTCTGCCCATGGCCTATGGGGTATTCGCACTTCTGGTAGCGCTTTGCTTGCCGGTAGCCGGGATTCGTATCTATGCCGCCCTCTCGCTCCTGGTGGTCACCGTCCATGTGCTCGCTGCGGCGGCCAGTGGGCCGGATTTTTTGAAGACGCTGGGACTGCTCTTTATGGCGCCGATCTACATCTTGTGGAAGCTTCGTCTACTTCCGGCGATTCTTCGCGGATCCAAAGGGGAGGCAGTGTGGATTCGCACCAACCGGGACTCCAACTTTAGGAGTATTTCTTAGCCCGCTGTTTGAATGCATGATAGGGAGTACTGGTACGAAACCGGAGGTGTTTGTCGCACACCGCTGGGTTCCGATTCACCGAAAGGTCTGGCACTATGAGATTCGCAGTTCGATCAACTCGGACAGCAGGTATTGGATTGGCCTTGAGCCTGGGCGCGTTCTCGCTGCTCGCGCAACAGAGACCGGTCGCTGTGACTGCCTCGGACCAGGTGGCCGACACACCACAATTGAAGCTGGGTCCCGAGAAGGAGCTCAAGAACTTCGAGCCTGCGGTCGATGAGGAGTACACGCTCGGCGCCGGCGATGAAATCGCCCTGGACTTCCCCGGCAGACCCGAACTATCCAAGAAGTATATCGTTGGTCCCGACGGACGCATTACACTTCCTATTGCCGGTCCGTTGATGATCGCAAATCTGACGCGCCCAGCGGCCGCGAAGGCTATCGTCGATGCTCTCTCGGCCGACTATACAAATCTCAGCGTTACCGTGAACATCGAGAAATACGGCTCCAATCGCATCATTGTACTGGGCAATGTGCAGCATCCGGGAGTCTTCGATTTCGACTCCACTCCGACTTTGCTCGATGCCGTCTCCCGCGGAGGACTCCAGTCCACTCCCTCAAATAAGGACGGTCTGCCAGACCGCTGCATGATTTATCGCGGCAACGACCAGGTACTTGAGGTCGACCTCCGGTCGCTGATGCGGAGCGGCAGCGCCATGGCGGACATACGGCTGCGCCGCAACGACATCGTTTTTATACCTTCGCAAGCCGACCTGTTCGTTACCGTGCTCGGCGAAGTCAAGAACCCGGGCGCGATTCCTCTCACTAATGAATCCACATTGCCTTCTGTTCTGGCTCAGGCCGGGGGTTTGGGTGAAGGCGCGGGATCGACGCCAAATATTCAGATCATCGACAAAGCTTCCAATACTTCCAGAATCCTCCCCTGGAAACAGCTGATGACACCCGGAGGCATATCAGAGGTCAGCCTTAAGCCGGGCGACGTGATCGTTATTCCCAAGAGCGGTTTCTACAAGGTAACTTACTTTTTCCAGAGACTCAGCCCTATGACCAGCTTGATGACCCTGGGCGCGATGGCCGGTGTTCCCTAGGCGGTTGTTCGATCGTAACTAGCTTCGCCGCGGATATGTGGCGCGATCTCGTAGATTGGTTCTGATTCTCCAGTAGTGCATGACTCAAGGACTCTGATTGCATGTATATAACCCCACGCCAAATCGAACCACAACAAGCACCGATACCTCCGCATGCTCGGCCATCGGCGCCAGCCGGTGGCGGAATTAGGATCAATGTAATCAGGAGCCTGAAGATTCACGCGATCACGGCGAGCCTGGTCGCACTCGTGACCTGCGGACTGGGCCTGGCAGTGATATTGCGTCATCACGCAATCTATTCCGCCACCAGTACCATTTATGTTTCTCCGAATTTCCCCAAAACGCTTACCGATGATCGCGAGCAGCAATACCAGTATGAGTCTTACATCCAGGAGGAGATGCACTCCATCCCGCGATATGACGTGATCGCTGACGCATTACGCAAGCTGCCGCCGGGAACATGGCAGGGCCCGCAGGAGAGCGAGCAATCCGCTGTGGAACGTCTGCAAAGATCCCTGGATATCTCCCGCGTTGGCACGACTTACCAGGTGGAGATTAACCTGATTGGCTCGCGTCCCGGACGGTTGGCCGAGATCGTCAACGCTGTGACCAATACCTACCTGGAAAAGGCAAAGAATGAGGAGTTTTACGGCCGCGATGAACGTCTCCAGACTTTGCATCAGGAGCGGACGCGCCTGCAATCGGAACTGGATGCGAGGCTCCAGGAACAAGCTGACCTCGCCAAATCCCTGGGCGTAGCCATCGTAAACGGCGACGGCGGAAATCCGTTTGACAGCCAGCTTGAGAAGATGCGCAGCGACCTGAACACTGCCCATGGTCAAAGAATTCAGGCCGAGGCTCAGCTCTCGTCCATCGAAAACGGGGACCCTTCGGCCCCAAATTCGGCATTGAGCGCAGCCGCTGATGAAATCATCGCGAGCGACCCACAGCTGACGGCTCTCAAATCCTCGCTTGGTCAGAAGCGGAGCGAACTACTGGGAACGCTGGCCGGCCTCACCCCCAATAATCCGCTGCGCAAGCAGACCGAAGAGCAGCTCGCTGAGACGGAGGCGGCCCTTCAGAAGATGCAGGCCAGCCTGCGCGCCAAGGCCGCAGCCCGTCTCGAAGAGAAGCTGCATGCCGAAGTGAACAGGGCCGCTACTGTCGAATCGAGATTGCTCCACGACCTGCAGCATGCGACGGCAGTCGCCACTACAGCTGCACCGAAATTCCAACAGTCCGACGAGATCAAGGCGGACATCGAGCGGCTCCAGGCACGTTACAACACTATCGATGAGCGCATCGGCAATCTTGAACTTGAAAGCAGCTCGCCGGGCTCGGTGCATCTGTTCCAGCCAGCAAGAGTGCCTCTCGGTCCGGAGCCGAGCAAGGCGCACAAATATCTGCTCTTGCTGTTCCCTATCTCAATCCTTCTGGGAATTGCTTCGGCAGTCGCCTTCGATCTGCTGGATCCACATCTCTACACGGGCGGCGATATCGAAGCAGTGATGGGCTTTTCCCCTGTCGGCGTTCTGCTTGACGATCGTGAAGTTACCCAGTTGGTTTATGACGAGTGTGCGTTGCGCCTCGCCGCAGGTATCGATCACGCCGCTCACTCTGCGGGCGTACGGACCTTTGTCGTCACTAGCATCGGGTCCGGTGCGGGCACCACCACGATCGTCGGAAATCTGGGTAGCACACTTGCCAAACTCGGTCGAAAGACTTTGACTATCGACGCATCCGGCAACACCAATCCAGTAGCCTACGCTACGGTCAACCTGACGGACGCGACCCGGCTGTCTGATTTTTCCGGCGACGAAGCCTCCCATTCCGGGAGAACAGAACTCCAGCCCACGGTCGTGCCCCAGCCTATAAACTCGAAGATCCTGCCGCTCGCAACCAGTTTCATGGCCAAAGCCTTCCAGGAGCTGACCAACGAGTATGACATCGTGTTGATCGACGCAGCGCCCCTTCTCACCTCTGCCGAAACCGAGTACCTGGCGCGGTTTGCCGACGTCACTATCCTGGTCAGTGAATGTGCCAAGACTAAAAAGGCTGAACTGAAGCGTACTGCGCGTCTGCTCGAACGGCTTAATGTCGGAGGTGTTGCGGTCATCATCAACAAGGTTGGTCTCCTGCGCGCCGAAAAGACCCTAAAGAAGGATCTCGCTGAGTTTGAAGCACGCATCAACAAGATGAACCTGCGGTGGCAGCCCAAATATCAACGCGCCGAAAGCTCTCCTTTCGTTCCCTATGTCGGCGTTGAAGATATCGATGACGCAGAAGGTGTTCCAGCCGCAAGAGAGATGTAAGACGCAGAATTATTTTTCCTCATGCATGCCAAAGAAGAGCGACAACCCGGGTGGCCGCAGTAGTCGAGCTTCCGCTCCCCCAGGATTCATGGAGGAGAAGGCGCGCTCTTTTCGTTCAGGCGAAAAACCGGGCGAAGACCTGGCTGCGACTGTAAATCGGCTTTGGAAAGAAGTTCTAGGCCTCCCGCACGTGGGCCTGGATAACAACTTCTTTGAAAGCGGCGGCACCTCTCTTCTGGCCACTGTGCTGCTCTCAAAAATCAACCAAACTTTCGAAACCGAGCTGCCCATCGCGGCCATCTTCGAACAGCCCACACTGCGCGCCATGACAAAGCTCCTCCAGAGTGAAGTCCAGGCTGTGTCAGGAAGCGTATTTCCAACCACCTCCCTGACAGCTTCAAACCCCGCGGCGGAAACTCTGCCCCTCGCCAGTCACGCCAGTCCATCTGAGTCTCTGCCCTCATCCGCTGTGGCCATCATTGGCATAACCGGGCGCTTTCCCGGCGCCAACAGTGTCGAAGAGTTCTGGAGCAATCTCTCATCCGGGGTGGAATCTATCACCTTCTTCGATCGCGAGCAGCTCGACGGCTATGAACGCGAGATCGCCGGCCGATCTGAGAATTACGTCTCCGCACGGCCCATCCTGAACGACACCGACAAGTTCGACGCTGCTTTCTTCGGCATTTATCCGAAAGAAGCCGCGCAGATGGACCCCCAACACCGCGTCTTCCTCGAATGCGCCTGGGAGGTCCTGGAGCGCGCCGGATATGACCCCGCCCACACTACGCAATCGGTAGGTGTCTTTGCCGGCTGCAGCATGAACACCTATTTCATGCGCAATCTCGCTACGGGCCGCGAATTCCTGGAAGACTTTACCGGCGCCTACCAGGTCGGCAACTACGTCACTATGCTGGGCAACGACAAGGACTTCCTGCCCACGCGCGTCTCCTATAAGCTCAACCTGCGCGGACCCAGCATGACCGTGCAGTCAGCCTGCTCGACATCGCTCGTCGCAGTCTGCCAGGCAGCACAAAGTTTGCTCACCGGTGGCTGCGACATGGCGCTTGCCGGAGCCGTTTCCATCACCTTTCCCGAGCATCGTGGCTATATCCCACAGGAGGGCGGCCTCGCCTCACTCGATGGCCATTGCCGCCCCTTTGATCGCCGCGCGAGCGGAACCGTCTTCGGCTCAGGCTCGGCGGTCGTGCTGCTCAAGCGCCTCGAAGACGCCGTCGTCGATGGCGACCAGGTGCTCGCCGTCATTCGCGGCTTCGCCCTCAACAACGACGGCTCGGTGAAGGTCGGATACACCGCGCCCAGCGTCGACGGCCAGGCGCAGGTCATCCAGCGCGCACAGAAAATGGCTGGCATTCCGGCCGATTCCATCACCTATCTTGAGGCACACGGCACTGGCACACCGCTCGGCGATCCGATCGAAGTAGCCGCGCTCAACAAAGCCTTCCGCACCTCAACCTCGGAGACGCAATTCTGCTCCCTCGGCACTGCCAAGGCGAATGTCGGCCATCTCGACGTAGCCGCCGGCGCCACCGGGCTTATCAAAACCGTTCTCCAGCTCGAAAATCGCGCCATCCCCGGTCTGCTTCATTTCGAAGAGCCGAACCCGCATCTCGAACTCAAAAGCAGCCCGTTCTACTTCACCCGCAAGCTCGAACCGTGGCAGTCAAACGGTACACCGCTGCGCGCCGGTGTCAGCGCCTTTGGAGTAGGCGGAACAAATGCCCACGTTATCGTCGAAGAGCCACCTCAACTTCGCGATTCTGATGCCGGACGTGAGCAGCAGCTTCTCGTCTGGTCGGCGAAGACTCCAGCCGCGCTCGACAATCTTACCCAGTCTCTCGCTGGGCACTTCGCCCGGAACACGGACCTCAATTTTGCAGATGCTGCCTGGACGCTCCAGACTGGCCGCAGCCGCCATCATCTCCGCCGTGCCCTGGTCGCCGCCTCCGCACAGGAAGCAGCCGAGGCACTCGCCTCCGGCGACTCCGCGGCCATCTTACGGCAGGACCGACCATTTGAAAATCCTTCGGTCGTCTTTTGCTTCCCTGGCCAGGGTGTGCAATCGCTCGGAATGGGCCGCAAACTTTACGAATCAGAGCCAGTCTTCCAGGACTCCCTCGATCATTGCAGCGGGCTTCTCGCGCCCGCGCTGGGCGTAAGCCTGCTCGACATTATTTATCCAGCTGAATCCGGACCCGATGCGCAGACCCGCCTCAACCAGACTCTCTACGCGCAACCGGCGATCTTCAGTTTTGAATACGCGCTCGCTCAGCTGTGGCTCTCCTGGGGCATCCAGCCCGCGGCCATGGTGGGACATAGCGTTGGTGAGTACGTCGCAGCCTGCCTCGCCGGAGTCTTTTCACTCGACGATGCCCTGCGGCTCATTGCTGCCCGCTGCCGGCTTATGCAGGATCTGCCTCGCGGCTCTATGCTGGCCATCCGCAAGGACGAAGCCACTGTGGAGCAGCTTATCCCCGCAGACCTCGATCTCGCAGCCGTCAATAGTCCCCAACTATGCGTAGTCTCCGGCCCGGACACAGCCATCGAAGCTTTCATTCAGAAACTCGACGCTGAGAAGATCGTCCATCGCCGGCTCGCAACTTCGCACGCTTTTCACAGCCGCATGGTCGAGCCCGCTCTGGCTCCATTTGCCGAGGTCGTTCGAACCATAAATTTCGCCGAACCCTCTATCCCATACGTCTCTACGCTGACCGGTAACTGGATAACCGGCTCTGAAGTTTCAGAACCCGAATACTGGACAAGGCAGCTACGCCACACCGTCCGCTTCGCCGACGCGATTCGCGAAATCTTCCGCACCCCTGAGCGCATCATGCTCGAAGTCGGACCCGCTGAAACACTAGTCCCGCTCATCCGCCAAACCGCTGGAGCGGGCTCAGGTGCACCAGCCGCGCTCTCCTCGCTCGGTTCGTCACGTTCCAGCGTTTCAGAAGACAGAGCTCTGCTCGCCGCTCTCGGCCAGCTCTGGACGCTCGGAGCTACTCCCGATTGGTCCGCATTCCATGCGGGCTACATCCGCAAACGCGTTTTGCTGCCCACATATCCGTTCGATCGACACAGGCACTGGGTCGACGCGCCGAGGCAGTCACTTCCCATGCAGCTGCCTGCTACCCCCGCTGCAACAACCCCGGCAAATACTTTGAATACAAACCAGGCATCTGTGCCGCCCGCTGAGGTTTCGATCATGGCTACACCTGCTTCTGCCGCACAAACCGACACAATGCTCCAAGAGCTCAAGGCCCTTATCGCCGATCTCTCCGGCACAGACCTGGCTGAAGCCGAAGCAGACGCATCCTTTCTCGAACTTGGCTTCGACTCGCTCTTCCTCACCCAGTTGACTCAGGGCATTCAGAGCAAGTTTCGCGTCAAGCTCACCTTCCGGCAGATTATGGAGAGCTATCCCACGCT
>DATAQX010000317.1:0-10789 GCA_036264455.1 Silvibacterium sp.
TGCCAACCTGGAAGCATTATGGGTCGCCGGACAGCTCTCTCCCGAGAAAACAATCGTCGCCTCCGAACAGGCACACTACACCCACGCCCGCATCAGCGCGGTGCTGAAACTGCCCTTCCAAAGCATTGCCACCGACAAGCTTGGCCGCATGGATGTCAATGCGCTCGAAGAGGTGCTCAGTCGCGGCGGTGTAGGAACAGTCGTGGTCACCACCGGAACCACGGCTCTTGGCGCGGTCGATCCGCTGGACAGGATCCTCGAGCTACGCGGCCGTTACGGCTTTCGCGTGCATGCGGATGCGGCCTACGGCGGCTATTTCAAGCTGGCCTCGAATCTCGATGCAGATGCTGAGCGAGCTTTTGCCTGCATCGGAGAAGCTGACTCGATCGTGGTCGATCCCCACAAGCACGGCTTGCAACCCTATGGCTGCGGCTGTGTGCTCTTTCGCGATCCGGCGATAGGTCGTTTTTATAAGCATGACTCGCCCTATACCTATTTCACCTCCACAGAGCTGCACCTCGGCGAAATCAGCCTGGAGTGCTCGCGTGCCGGGGCATCGGCGGTGGCGCTTTGGGCTACGCAGCGGCTGCTGCCACTCATCCGCGGCAGGGAATTCGCGCAAGGGCTGGAACAATCTATTCAGGCTACTCGCACACTGTTCGCGAAGATTGAATCCGATCCCCGGTTCATCGCAGGCCCAAGGCCCGAACTGGACATCCTCGTCTGGGCCGTAAAGGCTGCGAGCGTCGAAGAGTCTTCCCAACTGGCACAACAGGTCTTCGACCGTGCCGCCGAGCAGGATCTGCATCTGGCCCTAGCGCAGGTGCCGGTTGCATTTCTGAAACCTGGCCTTGGCCGCGAAACCTGGACCTTAGCGGCAGACGATGCCAAAGTCTCATGCCTAAGATCCGTGCTCATGAAACCCGAGCACCTCGCCTGGATAGACGAAATCTGGAAGCGGCTCGATCGGGCCGCCGCCTGATTCTTCCACTCTGTATCTTTGGTGCGAGCGCATCGCATTTGGAGTAGCGACAGTCTAAAGGGACTGCTATACTGCGGGCGATTCGAAGAGGAAAACTTGAACGATCCAGAGGCTGGGCGTTTAGTTTTGAAAACGGATACATTAGCACTGCACGTGCTGCCCGCGCTGGGCGGAAAAATAGCGTCGATGCTAAAGAATGGCATTGAACTGCTACAGCAGCCGCTCGCACCCTACGCTCTCCGCACTTTTACAACGGCCTTTGAAGACAGCGACGCCAGCGGCTTCGATGAGTGCCTGCCTTCGGTCTCGGCCAGCGAAATCGATTCCCCTACCGGCAAAATTGCAATTCCCGATCATGGAGAGTTCTGGCGTCTGCCGTGTGAGGTTGAATCACAGACTCCGCTTGAGGTTTGCCTAACGTCCAGCGGTACAGTGCTTCCGCTGCGCTTTAAGCGAAGACTACGTATCGAACCCGATCCACGGGATGCGGGAGCTGACACACTCCGCATCGATTACAAGGTCGAAAACGTGGGCCAAATCGACGTTCATTACGCATGGTCCGCGCATCCTCTTTTTGCCGTCGACTCCGGCGACCGCGTCCACCTGCCACCCTCAGTAACCGAGGTGACGGTCGAGGGCTCGGCGCGAGGTCGCCTTGGAGCAAGCGGCACAATCCATCCCTGGCCGCTTGTGGAGTTGGCTTCGGGAGAACTGGCGGAGCTTGATCGGGCCGGTAATGTAAGCGATAACATTGGCGATAAGGTATATACCGCTGCACCAGGCGAGGGCTGGTGCGCGATCGAGCGCAGGAGCGCAGGTTTGCGTGTCCAGGTTGAATTCGACCCAACCCTTTCGCCTTTCCTCGGATTGTGGCTCTGCTATGGAGGGTGGCCCAAAGACCGCGCGAAGCGACAATACTGCGTTGCCCTCGAACCTTGTACTGCTCCAGTTGATTCACTGTCCATGGCCATTGCCAGGGGATGGGCGAAGGTCCTCGCACCCGGTCAATCTGACTTATGGTGGACGCGCATTATCGCCAGTGTTGTATCGTAGTTTTTGATGATGGCTGCAACGATCTCTTTCGTGAGGCTCTTTAAATGCTGGATGTAACCGTTACCAAGTCCATCCACTTGCAGCGGTTTGAACAAGAGGCCGCCGTCTTCGTTGCGCCGGGGCGCGTTAACATCATCGGCGAGCACACTGACTATGCCGAAGGCTTCGTCATGCCGGCGGCTATAGACTTCGCAACTCTGGCGGCCATCTGCCCTCGCAGCGACAACAACATCGCCATTTATTCCGCTAATTTTAAGGAGCAGGTTGTTTACCCGCTCGACGGGCTGCCGGAAAAGGGTTCGCACCACTGGAGCGATTATCCGATGGGCGTCATCGCCGTCCTGCGCGAAACGGGCATGAAGATCCCAGCCTTCAGTCTCACGCTCAACGGAGATGTACCGCTGGGTGCCGGACTCAGCTCTTCCGCGTCAGTCGAAGTGGCGAGCATGGTCGCCATTCTCAGTCTCACCAGCGCAAATATCTCACTGCCGGAAGTGGCCAGGCTTTGCCAGCGCGCGGAGAACCACTTCGTGGGCGCCTCGACCGGCATCATGGACCAGTTCATCGCTTGTTGCGGCGCCGAAGATCACGCTCTGCTGCTCGATTGCCGCACGCTGGAGTACCGGTTGGCGCCGATTCCATCGCATCTCAGCCTGGTAATCGCCAATACTATGGTCAAACACTCCCATGTCGGGGGTGAATACAATATTCGCCGCGCCGAGGTGGAAGAAGGCACAGAGCTGCTGCGGAGCCATCGTCCGGAAATAAGGCTGCTCCGCGATGCCACGGTGGACGATCTGAAGAAATGGGGCCATGAGATGCGGCCTGAAGTTCTCAGGCGCTGCCGCCACGTGATTACCGATAGCAACCGAGCCGTTGCCACTGCGGATGCGCTCGAGGCCAGCGATCTCAAGACCCTGGGTCGGTTGATGTACGAATCCCATGCCAGCTATCGCGACGATTTTGAAGCCAGCTGCCCGGAGGCCGACATTCTCGTTGATCTGGCATCTAAGGAGACTGGCTGCGTGGGGGCGCGGCTCACTGGCGGCGGATTCGGCGGCTGCACAATCAACCTGGTCGAAAGCGCAGAGGCAGGGGCATTTTCGGAACATTTGCGGCAAGGTTACCAAAAGGCTACTGGGATCGAAGCCGACATTTATCTTTGCCACGCCTCGGCGGGGGCACACAGGATTTAGGCGCCGATGTCCCGGCGCCGACGGATCAAAAAAGTGGTTAACTCTTTTCCTTCATTACTTTTGACTAGGCTTTCAAAACGGCAGGCGGCTTTTTTATTTTTTGGCGGCGGACCGCTTGTTAAACTACTACCCGCATTGTTTTTCTTGATCCATTTTTCATTCCAGCAGAGTGCCGGCCTGGGAAGGACGAAAGGTCGCACAATCCAAATCCAGTCGCCCGGGTCGCGCCTCAATCGACGGGAGTCTGGAAAGATAGCCGTGAACACTGCGGCCTTGGAAATGTACGGGAGTCTGGTTTAGATGAGATTCAATAATTTGCCGCGATTTGCTTCACTGGAGCGCGCGGAAGACAGCGGCTTGGTAGCTTATTTCTCTATGGAAATCGCCGTCACGCCTTCCATACCCACTTACAGCGGTGGTCTGGGGGTGCTTGCGGGCGATACCCTGCGCGCCGCCGCGGACATGGGCCTGCCGATGGCGGCTGTCACACTCGCACATCGCCAGGGCTACTTCCGGCAGCATCTGGATGCGAACGGAGTACAGACTGCAGAGTCTCAGCCCTGGAGTCCGGAGAGCATACTGGCTCCGGAAGAGCCCATCGTTACCGTGACGATTGAAGGCCGTCCGGTAGCCATCAGAGCATGGCGCTATGACCTCGAAGGCGTTACCGGACACACCAATCCCATCTACTTCCTCGACACCAGCCTGGAACAAAATGATCCCCGCGACCAGGTGCTGACTGACCACCTCTACGGCGGAGACGGAGATTACCGTCTTCGGCAGGAGGCTGTCCTGGGGATGGGTGGCGCACGCATTCTGGCTGCGCTCGGTTACCGTCCAATGGTCTATCACATGAACGAGGGCCATGCAGCACTGCTCAGCCTGGCGTTACTCGATGAGCAATTGCATGGTGCATCGCTGGAAAGCGCAACTGAGGAGGATCTCGACGCCGTCCGGCAGCTTTGTGTCTTCACCACGCACACCCCGGTTCCTGCCGGGCATGACCGTTTCTCTGCCGAGCAAGCCTATCGCATTCTTGGCGACGAACGCGCCCGCCTGCTCGAGCGCGTCGGGGCCTTCCACGACGAACTGCTGAACATGACCTACCTGGCATTGCGTTTCTCCCGCTTCGTCAACGGAGTAGCCATGCAGCACGGCAAGGTCTCGCGCGAGATGTTTCCCGAATATTCGATCGAGGCCATCACCAATGGCGTACATGCTGCCACCTGGACCGCCCCTGCGTTCCAAGCCACCTTCGAGCGCCATCTGCCCCGCTGGCGGCAGGATAATCTCGCTTTGCGCTATGCCATCGATATTCCAGAATCCGAGATAGAAGAGGCACACCTCGAATCCAAGCGCACGCTGATCGCTGCCGTAAAGGAACGCTCCGGCGTCGAACTGCGGCCTGAGGTTTTCACAATCGGCTTTGCCCGTCGCGCTGCCACCTATAAACGGAGCGACCTGCTCTTTACCGATCCCGAGCGGCTCGTGCGTTGTGCCCATGACCTGGGCGGCCTGCAGGTTATTTACAGCGGCAAGGCGCACCCTGCAGACGACCCTGGTAAGGCCATGATTCGCCATGTCTTCGAGCTCGCCAAAGACCTTGACTCGGACGCGCTCAAGATTGTCTACCTCGAAAATTATGAGTGGACGCTGGGTGCGTTGCTCACCGGTGGGGTCGATCTCTGGCTAAACACGCCCAAACGCCCGTACGAAGCCTCGGGCACCAGCGGCATGAAGGCCGCCCTCAATGGTGTGCCCAGTCTTAGTATTCTCGACGGCTGGTGGATCGAAGGCTGGATTGAGGGCGTAACCGGCTGGGCCATTGCGGACCACGACGAGGATATCAGTGAGGCCAACTCCCTCTACGAACACCTAGAGCAGATTCTCCCGCTCTTCTACCGGCAGCCGGACCAGTGGAGGCGCATCATGCGCTCGACTATCGCGCTTAACGGGTCTTACTTCAATACTCAGCGCATGCTCGAGCAATATGTGCAGAATTCGTACTTCCCCGAGAGCCAGGTGCAGTCTCCCGCAGCGACACTGGAGCCTATTCTGGTCAAATAACCAACATTTCCTCCCTGTGCGGCAGCTAGCTGCCACTGAAGCCTTGTGTTTTCCGGCAAGGCATTAGCTGCTACACTTAAGTGGAATATTATCCGCAGCCTTTCACCTGAAATATTTAAGAGGGCGTCCCAGCATTGCGGGACCCCGGACTGCCAGTAGCCGATCTTCTTTCGGCGAAACGAAAGCAAATTAGGAGAACAGCTGTGAGCCAGGCATTACTCGAGGAATCGGTCCCTGTCGCCGCCAGGCGGCCACTCTGTGTCGACCTGGACGGAACGCTGGTCAAAAGCGATACCCTGGTCGATTCGCTGCTGCTGCTGGTTCGTACTCATCCGTTGCGCTCCCTGCGGGCTCCCTTGTGGCTCAGTGGCGGCAAGGCAGCGCTCAAAGCCCGTGTTTCATCCCAGGTCCAGCTAAACGCCGCTCACCTGCCCTACAACCGCAAATTGCTCGAATATCTTGAAGTTCAGCACGCGGAGGGCCGCAGGCTGTATCTCACTACCGGTGCCGATACCGGGCTGGCTCATCGCATTGCCGAACATCTCGGCATCTTCGAAGAAGTCCTGGCCAGCGACGGAACCACAAATCTGACCGGAGAGAATAAACTCCAGAGCCTGAGACAGCGCTTCCCGCAGGAGGGATTCGACTACATCGGCAACGCGACGCCCGATGTGCCCTTGCTGGAACAGGCTGGCGAAGCTATGGTGGCCAATCCCAGTCTTCCGCTCCGGGCCACGCTCAAGTCGCGGAAGATTCATGTAAGCCGCCAGTTTGACGATCGCGCTGCTTCTCTCAAAGTCTTCCTTAAGGCAATCCGTCTGCACCAATGGGCGAAGAATATTCTCATCTTCGTTCCGCTGCTGCTGGCGCATGCCTTTAAGCTACCGCTCATCTTCGACGCGCTGGTGGCCTTCCTGTGCTTCAGCCTTTGCGCGTCGGCTACCTATATCGTCAATGATCTTCTCGACATAGAGGCTGATCGCCGCCACCCCAGGAAGCGTTATCGTCCCTTCGCCGCAGGTGATCTCCCGGCCGCTGCGGGTGTGGGCATTATTCTGCTCTTCCTGGCGCTGGCTTTTACAGGCGCGGTCTTTCTGCCTCGCGCCTTCCTCGGCTGGCTGCTGCTCTACCTGGTCACGACGCTTTCCTACTCTCTTTACTTGAAGCGCGTCGTCCTCATCGACGTCCTTCTGCTTTCCGGCCTCTACACCCTCCGCATGCTCGCTGGCGGAGCCGCCACAGACGTCGCATTCTCGCCCTGGCTGGCAGCTTTCTCCATCTTTTTCTTTCTATCGCTTGCCATGGTCAAGCGCTTCAGCGAGTTGCAGAACATCCGCGCCCTGGGCGAGACGCTTTCCAACGGCCGTGGATATCTGCTGGCCGATATTGAACAGATCCGCAGCTTCGGCACCGCTAGCGCTTACGCATCGGTCGTGGTCTTCGCGTTCTACATTTACGGCAGCAGCTCAGCCGGACTTTATCATCATCCAGGTCGCATGTGGCTCATGACGCCTCTCATGATCCTCTGGCTCAGCCGTGTGTGGCTGCTCGCCGCTCGCGGAGAACTCGACGAGGACCCCGTCATCTTTGCGGTCACCGACCGCATGAGCCTCCTCATCGGAGCCGCCATCGCACTTATCGCCGTTCTCGCTACCGTATAAGCTCACGTTATCGCTACCGAATAAGCTAAGAGGAGCAAGACCACCCGCATGCCGCGATCATCTACCCGTCCCCGCTTTGAAAGCTGGGGCAGATATCCAACGCTGGACGCCAACCTGGTCCCGCTGAGCTGGACGACCGACTTTCCTCTTTCGAAGCCTCCTGCAACACGCCAGCTTCCTGTTGGAGCCGGCCGCAGCTACGGCGACGTCTGCCTGCTCGAAAACGGCACACTGTTGCAGACCCGGGGCATGGACCGCTTTCTTGCCTTCGACCACGAAACCGGAATCCTGCGCTGCGAAGCAGGCGCGACGCTGGCCGAGATCCTCGATTTCGGCGTCCCGCGCGGCTTCTTTCTGCCGGTTACTCCGGGAACAAAATACGTCACCGTGGGCGGGGCCATCGCCAACGATATCCATGGCAAAAACCATCATGCCGCCGGGACCTTCGGCCATCACGTACTTCGCTTTGAGCTCATCCGCTCGGACGGCACCCGTCTCCTCTGCAGCCCCAAAGAAAACCGGGAATGGTTCGCCGCCACCATCGGCGGCATGGGACTCACCGGCCTCATCGCCTGGGCTGAGGTCAGGCTCCGCCGCATAGTCTCGCGCCAAATGGATTATCACGGCGAAAAGTTCGTCGGCATCGATGAATTTCTGACCCTCGCGCAGAGTGCCAAGGCCGAATACACGGTAGCGTGGATCGACTGCGTCGCCACCGGACGCAACTTTGCACGTGGAATCTTTATGCAGGGTGAGCATACAAAGGAGCCCGGCGAGCTCAAGAAGAGCCGCGAGCCGTGGCTTACCTTCCCCTTCGACCTGCCGGCGTTTGCTCTCAACCGCTTCACCATGGCCACATTCAATACCGCCTACTACCACAAGCAATTCCCGAAGCAGAAAACGGCGAAGGTGGACTACGAGCCGTTCTTCTATCCGCTCGACAGCGTGCTGCACTGGAACCGGATGTATGGGAAGAATGGACTCCTGCAATTCCAGAATGTGCTACCGCATGCCAGCGGGCGCGAGGGAATGGTGGAAATCCTGAAGGCGATCACGCGTTCGGGGCTGGCGTCGTTCCTGGCGGTCATCAAATTTTTCGGCGATATGCCTTCGCTGGGGATGATGTCGTTTCCGCAGCCCGGCATCATGCTCGCGCTCGATTTCCCCATTCGTCCGGAGGTTAGCTTCGATCTGCTCGACCGGCTGGCGCGCATCACTCTCGAACACGGAGGACGCATGTACTCGGCCAAGGACGCCCGCATGACTGCGGAACAGTTCCAGACCTTTTACCCGCAGTGGCAGGAGTTTGCCCGTTACATCGATCCGTCATTCGATTCGGCATTCTGGCAGCGTGTGACCGGACGGAGACCACTCGATGAGTAGGGCAATTCCCTCACGCATTCTCGCCCTGGGCGCGACCTCGGCCATTGCCGAAGCCACGCTGCGTCTCTTCGCCGAACGTGGCGCACACTTTTATCTTGTCGCGCGCAATGCCGACAAGCTGACTGCTGTCGCGAGCGACCTGCTCACCCGCGGCGCGGGCGGAGTGGCCACTCATGTCATGGATCTGGACGACACAGCTGCCCATCCCGCGATGCTGGCCGCTGCAGCCGAAAATCTTGGGACTATCGAGCTGGCCCTGCTCGCGCACGGAGTTCTCGGCGATCAGACCCAGGCCGAGGCCAGCTACTCCGCAGCCGAGGCCATTCTTGGCACCAACTTTATGTCCCCGGTCTCCCTGATCACCTGGCTGGCGAATTATTTCGAAACCTCGCATCAGGGAACCCTGGCCGTCATCTCTTCGGTGGCCGGCGACCGCGGCCGCAAAAGCAATTACGTCTACGGAGCATCCAAAGGCGCACTCAGCATCTTCCTCGATGGCGTGCGCAATCGCATCGACCGCAGCGGCGTTCAGGTGCTCACCATCAAGCCTGGATTCGTCGCCACGCCTATGACTGCGCATCTGCCGCAGAACGCGCTCTTCGCCACACCTTCCAAGGTGGCTGCTGGAATTTTCAAGGCTGTTGAGAAACGCAAAGACGTCGTCTACGTTCCGGCTTTCTGGGCGCTCATTATGTTCATTCTCCGCATGATTCCGCGTAGAATCTTCAAAAAGCTCAACGTCTGACTGGGGCATGGTACGATTCCGGTTTCCATCGCCTCGATGAATCGGTGGCGGCGTTACAGGCATCTTTTACTTAGGCGGGTCCTAAACCAGCCCCAATTCGTCTAGAAGTTACGCATTTTACTGTTCGCGCCCACTGTAAGCTTTATTTAGGAGATCCCGCATCCGGCAAGCATGTGCTTTCGTATCTCGCGCTCGCTGACTCCAGCCGCGCCGCATCTGCCCGTATCGTGATCTTCGCAGCCAGACACTCTTACCTCGTCCTTCATTCGCCGCATTGCTGCCGGATGTTGTCAGGAGAAGCTGAAAAGATATGTGGATAGTCCGCCTAGCGCTACGACGGCCGTACACCTTTGCCGTCCTTGCGCTCCTGTTGATGATTCTCGGTCCGCTGGCCGTGTTCAATATGCCGACCGACATCTTCCCGAACATCAATATTCCCGTCGTCGCCATGGTCTGGCAATATGCCGGGCTCTCCCCCGAACAGATGGCCGACCGCATCGTTTTTCTGAGCGAGCGCACACTAACGACTACCGTCAACGATATCGCGCACATCGAGTCGCAGTCGCTCAACGGCATTGCCGTCATCAAGATCTTCTTTCAGCCGAAGGTCAACATTGCGAATGCTACCGCGCAGGTCACGGCTATCGCGCAAACGCAGCTCAGACAGCTGCCTCCCGGAACCACCCCGCCCCTCGTCATTCAATACAACGCCTCCAGCGTGCCGATTATCCAGCTCGGTCTCTCCGGGGAGGGCCTTTCCGAGCAGCAGCTGAACGACTATGGATTGAACTTTATTCGCACCCAGCTGGTCACGGTCAATGGAGCCGGTATCCCTTACCCCTATGGAGGAAAGCAGCGCCAGGTGCAGGTCGATCTCAACCTACCGGCGCTTCAGTCCAAAGGGCTGGCGCCGGCCGACGTGGTGAATGCCATCGCCGCGCAAAATCTGATTCTGCCTTCCGGAACGGCAAAAATCGGCACGCTTGAATATCAGCTGGAGACCAACAGCGCCCCCTCCACCATCGAAGGCCTCAATAGTCTGCCCGTTCGTTCGGTGAATGGAGCGATGGTTTACGTCCGTGATGTGGGTCACGTCCGCGATGGCTTTCCTCCCCAGACCAACATTGTCCGCGTCGATGGCCAGCGCGCTTCGTTGCTCTCAGTCATCAAGACGGGCGATGCCTCGACGCTCGATATCGTCGCGGGAATTCGCTCCAGGATTGAGACCCTCAAGACGCAGTTGCCGCCGGCCCTCAAAATAACGCCGCTCGCCGATCAATCCCTCTTCGTCCGCGCTTCCATCAGCGGCGTTGTGCACGAGGGCATCATTGCCGCCTGCCTCACAGCCATCATGATCCTGGTCTTTCTCGGCAGCTGGCGCAGCACGCTGATCATCGCCGTCTCCATACCGCTCTCGATTCTTTCCTCGCTGCTGATCCTAAGCCTGCTCGGCGAAACCATCAACATCATGACCCTCGGCGGCCTGGCGCTGGCCGTCGGCATCCTGGTGGACGACGCCACCGTGGAAATCGAGAACATCAACCGCAACCTTGAAGAGGGTAAGGCCATCGAGCAAGCCATTCTCGACGGCGCCGCGCAGATTGCTGTTCCTGCCCTTGTCTCTACTATCTCCATCTGCATCGTCTTCGTGCCTATGTTCTTTCTGGGCGGCGTCGCGAAGTTTCTCTTCGTTCCGCTCGCC
>DATAQX010000338.1:0-4678 GCA_036264455.1 Silvibacterium sp.
GGCCAAATCCAATTTTCCCTTTGTCGATTGTCTCCTGACGCCACTTGCCCTGCCGCTCTTCGCATTTCTTCTGTACCAAAGCTGGTTTCATCACACTGTGACAAAACGCGTAAGCTGGAAGGGACGCGAATACCCCAGCCACAACCGCTGAAGCCTGTGCCGGGCATCGAACATCTATCATTGAGACAGATAAATTTCAGCCTATGATCCTGCTTACCCGCAAAGCCGAATTCTCGTCCTCTCACTATTACTGGAACGATGCGTGGTCCGAGGAAGAGAACCATCGCGTTTTCGGCAAATGCTCGAATCGTAATGGCCACGGGCACAATTACACCCTTGAAGTTACTGTCTCCGGGGAAATAGATCCCGTGTCGGGATTCGTCGTCGATCTTAAAGACCTTAAGGGAGTTCTCGAGCGCGAAGTGGTCAGCGTTTATGACCATCGCCATCTTAACCTCGAGGTGCCTGAGTTCAAGACCGCTATCCCCACGACGGAAAACATCGCCATCGCAGTCTGGAAGCGCCTCGACGGAAAAATTTCCGGTGCGAAGCTGCATCGCGTGCGCGTCTACGAACTGCCCGATCTTTTTGCCGATTACTATGGTGAGCCGTGAGGTTTTGCGAATTATGAGAGCCTACTTCGGCCGTCGCTATCGTCTCAGCGCGTCGCATCGCCTGCACTCCGATGCGTTTAGCGAGGCCGAAAACCAGGCCGTCTACGGCAAGTGCAATAACCCGCACGGTCACGGCCACAACTATGTCATCGAGGTCATTGTTGGCGGTAACGTCGATCCGGCTACCGGTATGGTCTGCGATCTTGTAGAACTCGATGCGTGCGTTCAGAAAGAAATCCTCGATCGCTTCGATCACACGAATCTAAACGCACAGGCCTGCTTTCATAACACGGTGCCGACGACAGAAAATTTCAATATCGAAGTCCACCGTCTGCTCAAAGCAGCATTCAAACCGGCGGAGATCATCTCAGTGCGCGTCGAGGAGACTTCGAACAATTCCTTTGAATATCCAGTCCCTGTGCTCCGGCAGCACGAAGTCAATGCACAACACGAAAAGGCGGACAAGGCATGAAGAATAACCGTCTGGCGGCTGCGGCCCTCACGGAAGAAATCATCGGCGAAACCGGCCTCGAAGACGTCTCTACCCAGGACATTTACCGCGAGCTCATCCGCCGCTTCGACGCAGATCCTACCCGCGACGGGCTGCTTCGCACTCCGGAGCGTGTGGAAAAGGCCTTGACGTTTCTCACCAAGGGCTACAGTGAAGATCCCAGCGCCATCCTTAACGACGCGCTCTTCGATGTCGATTACGACGAGATGGTCATCGTGAAGGACATCGAGATGTACTCACTCTGCGAGCATCACATGCTGCCATTCTTCGGCAAGGTGCACGTCGCCTACATCCCCAACGGCAAGGTCATCGGACTCAGCAAAATCCCTCGCCTGGTCGAAGTCTTCTCGCGCCGCCTGCAGGTGCAGGAGCGTCTCACTCGCCAGATTGCCGATGCAATCCAGGAAGCTATCGCCCCGCAAGGTGTGGGCGTGGTGATCGAAGCCCGCCACCTCTGCATGATGATGCGCGGCGTCGAGAAGCAGAATTCGTCCACAGTTACGTCAGCGATGGTCGGCGTCTTCCAGAAGCAGAACACGCGCGCGGAATTCCTCACCCTGGTCCGCGAGCGCACGCAGACCAATATCTGATCGACCTGCCTTTTGGCGCCGAATGCGCGCCCGCCCGTGCGGCCAGCACTATAGTAGACAAGGTGAACGGGCTCCTCATCGTCGACAAGCCATCCGGCATGACCTCGCATGACGTGGTCGCGCGCCTCCGTCGGGCAACCGGGGAGAAATCGATCGGCCACCTCGGCACCCTTGATCCCATGGCTACGGGCGTTCTTCCCCTGCTGCTCGGAAAATACACGCGCCTCGCACAGTTTTATGGTGCGCACGAAAAGGCCTACACCGGAACTATCCGCTTCGGCTTCTCCACGGACACCTACGACGCCGAAGGCACACCAACCTCTCCCCCATTCGCGCCATCGTTTACGCTCGATCTGGTTCGCGCAGCCTCCGTGCAATTTTCCGGTGAGATGGACCAGCTCCCTCCGCCTATCTCCGCCAAGAAGATCGGCGGCAAACCGGCCTACAAGATCGCGCGTTCCGGCGAAACCCCACGTCTGAAAGCCGCCCGTGTCAACATTACGGAATTCGCCATTCTTTCGCTCGATGGGGAACTGGCCGCCTTCCGAATGCGTATCTCTGCTGGTGGATATGTCCGTTCCGTCGCCCACGAGCTTGGTCTGGCGCTCGGCTCGGGAGCGCATCTTGCCAGCCTGCGCCGCATCGTCTCCGGCCCCTTCGCGATTGAACAAGCCATTCCGCTGGGAGAAGCGGTTTCTCTGGCCCACGAAGGCCGCCTCGAGAAGTGCATGCCGCACCCGCGGACGCTGCTGCCTGAGTTTCCCTCGGTCACAGCCGACGAACAGACTTTCTCCCGCCTGCGTAACGGCATGCAGATCAACCTGCCGGAGTTTACGGATGCACCGCTGGTCAAAGTTTTTCAGGGACAGAGTGAACTGGCCGCCATCGGCAAACGCATTGCAGGCACCCTCTTCCAGCCCATCGTCGTTCTCGTCTGATTTATTTCTTCAACAGCGGCTTCAGCAGTCCGAAGACGTTTTCGGCAACCAGCTTGTTTCCTTTGGCTGTGGCATGGATCCCATCGTCCTGCATGGCTCCGGGAACGTTGTAGACATTTGCCAGGAGGAAGGGAAGCAGCGGAACTTTGTATTTCTTCGCGGTGATTGTAAACGTCTCGTTGATATCCCGAATGTAGTCTGGCCCGTAGTCGGGGGGCAGCGTGATTCCCGCCAGAACCACCTTCACGCCCGCACTTTGCAGGGTCGAGATGATCTGGTCCAGATTTGTTCTGGTTGCCGTAACTGGCAGCCCGCGCAGGCCGTCGTTGCCGCCGAACTCCACTACTACGATCTGCGGATTCGCGGCCAGCACGTCTTTCAGCCGGTTCACACCGTCTTTTGTAGTGTTGCCGCTTATGCCTTTGTTGATCACGCGATATTCATAACCGCGCGAATCCAGAAGCTGCTGCAGGTAATCTGGGTAACTATGACCGGGATCGGCGCCATATCCGGCAGTGAGGCTGTCGCCAAAAGTGACGATGACCGGCTTTGCATCATGGGCTATCGCGACAGCATAGGGCGCGAGCAGCAAAAGCAGAAAGAACCAGAGACGCTTCACATAAAAATTGTAGCTGGAGCGGCCGTCCAGGCGTATGTGCCCGGCGCTGGTGGAAGAGAAGCATGGGAAATTTAGCAGGCATACAGGAGCAGGCATGATCGAAGTACGCGGACTGAAGAAATCCATTCGCAACGGCACACGCACGGTGGACATTCTGCGCGGCATCGATCTGCTCATTCCGCAGGGGCAGTTTGTCGCCATCATGGGCGCTTCGGGCAGCGGTAAGAGCACGCTGCTCGGGCTGCTGGCGGGCCTGGACTCGCCGAGCGAGGGCGAAGTTCTCCTCGACAGCGTTGAAATCAGCCGCCTCGAAGAAGACCGCCTTGCCGAAGTGCGCGGAGCCAAAATTGGATTCGTCTTTCAGTCCTACCAGCTCATCCCTACGCTTACCGCGCTCGAAAACGTGCTGCTGCCGCATGAACTGAACGCGCGCGGTGACGGACGCGCCAAGGCTACGGCCCTGCTCACGAGTGTCGGACTCGCCGACCGCCTCCATCACTACCCCGTGCAGCTTTCCGGCGGAGAGCAGCAGCGGGTCGCGCTTGCCCGGGCCTTTGTGCTCGATCCTCCTATCGTCCTCGCCGATGAACCTACCGGTAACCTTGACTCAGTCAACGGTCAGCATGTTCTCGATCTGCTGACTGTTCGGCAGCGCGAGGCGCGCACTACACTCGTCATGGTTACGCACGATTCCGACATTGCCGCCCTCGCCGACCGGCAGATCCACCTTCGCGATGGTCTCGTGGTTGCCGACGAGCTGACCGCTCACGCCCAGACCACTGAGGTCCTGGGATGAAGACCTTCACCAAGCCTGCCCTGCCATGGTCCACTGCCGCCCGCATTGCCTGGCGAGAGCTGCGTGCCTCGCGCGCAAAGTTCGTCTTCGTTCTGCTCTCTGTCGCCATCGGAGTCGCTTCGCTTACCGGGGTGCGCGGCTTCAGTCAGTCGTTTCAGAAGGCGCTGCTTGCGGATGCACGCGGCATCATGGCCGCCGATCTCTCCGCCCGGATGTTCCGTCTCGCCACGCCCAAAGAGGACCAGGAGCTTGACGCGCTGGCGACCAAAGGCGTTGAGCGCACCAGCGTTACGGAGACGGTTTCCATGGCCTCGGTCAAGGGCGATCCTGTTCCGTTGCTTGTCTCGCTTAAAGCTGTCGATCCTGCCGTCTACCCGTATTACGGAAACATCGTCCTCAATCCGGCCGGCAGCCTGCGCGAGGCGCTTACCGATTCCACTGTTCTGGTTGATGACAATCTGCTCGTGCGCCTTAACGCCAAAGTTGGGGATCAACTCAAGATCGGAGGCCGCTATTTTCGCATTGCCGCAGTGATTCTCCGCGAGCCGGACCGCATGACTGCCGGAGTTGGCCTCGGCCCTCGCGTTATGATTACGCGCAACGCGCTGCT
>DATAQX010000294.1:0-2689 GCA_036264455.1 Silvibacterium sp.
CACCGGGCGGTGCCAGAATTACGTAATACCAATTTGCGGCGTCGCCGATGGGATCGGGCATCGGAATCGTGTTGTTTCCAAACCAAGTTGTCAACTGCGTAGCAACATCGCTCGAACTGACGCTGGTCGCCGTGCCGCCAATCGCATGCGACGGCATGACGACAGGCTGACCGACGTTGTATTGAGCCAGCCGGTCCACATAGTCGCTGTTGAGAAGTTCAGCGAAGAATTGGTCGAAGGCGGTCTTCATGGCCGCGTTCCCCAAGATCGTATTGCCCCAATAAATGGGAACCACCTTGGGGTTCGTCATGACATCGTTTCCCATACTTACGACGCCACCTGAGTAGGTGTGACAAACGGCGTTGACGCCGCCCGCGCCGCGTGAACACTGGGAGACGTTTCGGCGCCGCGAGGTGAAATTTAGCGTAACTTTCATCTCATTCATCTCCCCAAAATCTTTGCCTGATTGATATCACCCGAGATCCACTACCAATCCGCTTACGTTCAAGAAATAGCTCAAATGAAGCGATCGAGAGTGTGAGACGGATCACACATAAGAAAAATTTTCGAGCCTGCCGAGCCCTGCAGGTGAAGGGGCATAGCAAGTCGGGCAAGATTGGGTCGCGGCTTGTGAGCTGCAGTCACCACAACTGTCGCAGCCGTTCGTCGACAGTGCGCACGACGCCGGCCAGGCTCGTAACTGCCGGGGTCATGGTCGCTGCGATTGTCCTGTCGATCCTGCCTTGCTGCCGGCCATTCGACGACCCGGATGATTTTCCAGAAGGTGCGTTCCGCGCTGTCGCGCTGTCGGCGCAAGATAGAAATGTCACCAGGCGCGCAAAGTAGAGATGACACTCCCATTGGCGGCGGTGCCATTGGGGCGTTGAGTCCGGCGGCAACGCATTGCGCAGCCGGGCAACGCGAGCCCGGCGGGCCAGCCAAGCGCGGAACTCGGCAATGGGGTCGGAGGTAGTGAGGTGGTGGCTATGCTGGCGCTTACCCTCAATGAGAGCGTTAGCATCTGCTGGCAACGAAACAACACTTACTTCAAGAAGCTCCTGTTTTATAAAATCAATACCACCGCGCCTCCTCGGCGGCCTCGGAATGCCCTTGCCGCAGCAGCAACTGGCCTTTGTGTCGGTTCAGCTCCGCCGCGAACCAGCGCTGCCCTGTCCTTTCAACGATCTGCAAGGCATCGTCCAACAGGGCCAAACCCTCTTCGATTGGCCCGGCGATCTGACATACCCGGGCGAGCAGGGCAGTATTATAGGGAGTCCACATATCCGTCCCGGTGGCACGGTAAGCCGCCCAAACCGCTGCGCAGGAGCGATTTCCCTCGGGTCACATCACCATTCTTGACCATAACCCAGCCCCGATGGACCGTTCCCATCGCACGCCAGACGGGGAAGCCCTGCTCGGTCGCTACCGCAACGAGCTGGTCCGCCCGCTCATCCAAGGCTACGTTGTCTCCCACAAGAGAAAGCGGCAGGGTGCCGAGTGACAAGCTCAGAGCTAAAGACGGCGGATGAGCCAGCCCCCGAGCCTCAGCGATCGCTGCGCTGCTCTGTGCCAATGCCTGGTCCGGATAGCCGAGACAGAACAAAACAATCGCTGAGTACGCTTGTAAGTTGATGCGGGGTCGCCGCTCCCTGCCTGCTGGCCCAGCGAGCGGTGGAAGATCGGATCATAGAGCGCAATCCCATTCTCCAGATGCGATTGGGATGAAGCAAACCTGCCGACAAGCATCAGGTCTCGACCGGAGGACAGGTGGCCCAGAACGAGCCCGGCGGAATCGTTGCGCTGGCGACTCAGGCGCAGCAGATCTTCGTCCAGGCGCTGCGCGAGACCGAGTTCTCCGCGCCCCATGTGATAGACTGACTGCCCATAGGGAACTTGAAGGAACTCCAACGGGGAACCCAACTGCTCCGCTCCCACAGCACTCGTGCGCGCGCATAAGCCCGGCCCGTTTCCGGCGCGGCGTAGCCTTTGACGGCGTGCAACGCCGCGCCCAGGGTACTGCAAAATTCGAGTTCCCGTCGCCGACGTTCTGGGGTATCGGACAACAGCGCCAGCTGATCCAGCCCCTTTTGCAATTGGGCGGACGCTTCCGCCATTGCCTAGCGGGCCGCGGAGCTGTGACCGGCCTTGCCCCAGTACTCGACAGATTTTTCAGCGAGCCCAGCTTCGGCGTAATGCTGCGCGAGAAGATGTACCTTTGCGTGATGTACCATTTGTTGGTTTGAGGGAGAAGGCAGCACGAATTCAGCCGGTGGCTTGCTAGGAAATCGACCTTCTGCAACACGGTTCAGTGATTTTCCTCACAACCACCGGGAATCTGGGGAATGTCGGCCGAAACCCCTTCGAAATACCGAAGAAACCCCACGAGAGGCGGGGACGGACGCGGCCATCCACGATTTGACGTTTCTTTGACGCTCGGCGAGTAGGATCCACCCGGAAATTGGGAGAATGCCGGTTATATGGGAGGAATGTTTCCATGAAGCATTTGATTTTCTGGTCGATATTAGCGTGCAGAGTGGCCCTGAGGATGGGGGCGAAGAGAATTCTCTTTCTAGCCCCACTGGTCATCGTGATGCTTTGTGTTATGCAGCACTTCGCGATAGCGCAGCTAGCGCGGCAGAGCGTCGTTAATGGCGAGTGTGGGGCGGCGAACGGCGTGTCGGTCAGCGTG
>DATAQX010000374.1:0-3805 GCA_036264455.1 Silvibacterium sp.
TCGGCATATATCAGACCGAGGCGGTAATTGGCATATGGCTCATCGCGAACGTAGGAGAGCGCCTTCTGGCACGACTCTGCGGCAGCCTGAAACTGCTTCTGCATCCATTGGCAATCGCAAATTCCTACGTTGGCCTGTGCGCGCAGTTCACGCCAAATGTCCTGTTGCGCCGCGCGCGACTTCCTCCCCATCCCGAAGAGGCTTCCCAGCAGATAGTAGTTCAGCTGTCCTCCGGTTCCACTGTTGAAACTGCTCAACAATAGATATTGGCTATATTCGGGAGTCGCTTCCGGGCACTGGTTCGCTTTCCGCAGTGCTTCTCCCAGCCAGAGATGGGCTTCCGCATTCGCTGGCGTAAATTTTGTTGCGTTCCTTCCGGCATCGACTCCCTGTTCATAACTGCCCTTGCGAACAAACGCCTGCGATTCCAGGTACCAGGCCATGCCGTTGTTTGGATCGCGTTGAATCACGGCGTTTGTCTGGCGAATCGCCTCGTCAAAGCCTCCCGTATCCAACAGAGCCTCCGCATAACCAAGGCGCGCTTCAGAATAATCCGGATCGATATCGATGGCGCGCTTCAGATAAGTCTGGGCCTTTTCCGGGTCGTACAGTGCCAGCCAGGTTCGCCCCAGATATAACGCCGCCTGGCTATAGTCGGGGTCGATTTGCAGTGCTTTTTCGAACTCAATCGCAGCCGCCTTGTAGTTCTCGGCAAATCCCCGCGTGTAGAGTTCCATTCCTTTATTGAAAGGGGCCTCGGCGGCGCGATCCTTATGTCGTGCGATCAGGATCCGGATATTCACGGTTGTATCCTGGCCCGGATAGACCTCTTCTTCGCGCGGCCCATCCGGCTCATAGCCCAAATGGACGCCCTTGATAGTGTGCGGTCCGGGCGCAATGCCAGGTAAGCGCAGCGGCTTTGCCTTGTCTACTATCCCCAGGCTTTTGTCGTCGAGCCAAAGCTCCACACCATCCATATTTGTTTGGACAATCAATGTGCCGTAGCGTGCCGCGCCTGCACAGCCGCCAGTACACTTCGACGATCGTCCTGGGTTGTAAGCCAGTACCATATTTGGGTCGAAACTTCCCCGGTCCGACGTCGGATTTTGCAGCGTTTTAGTTGCCAGTCGCACGTTGGTGCGCACGTAGTCTGCAAGTTCGTCCGCCGTCACGATGCCGTCGCCTGAGGAATCAGCTTCGCCCTGCAGCCCGCGAATGACGTAATATGTAAAAATTCCGTGGCCCCCACCCCACTGAGGACTCTCAAAACTTTGCTCACGATCGCGACTCGCGGTAAGTGAAAACGTAGAAGTATTCAGGTCGAGGAGACTGTGATTCACCTGAGCGGTATCGTCCTCGGGCGTAATCGCACCGCTGTGGCAGGCATCGGTGATAAGAACCTTCCACTTGCCATGGATCTGCGTGCCAATATCTTTTCCTAAATCTTCCATGGGCATCGCCGTGGCGGAGAGCCGCGAAACATCGACGTCGTTGGGCGCGAGATAGGCCTTACCTGCAGCAATAAAACCGTGTCCTGCAAAATAGATAAGGACACGGTCCTGAGCCCCGGTAACCGCGGGCAGCCATTGTTCCAGTTCCTTGCGCAGGTTCTGTAGGGTAGCTTGCTCATTGATGAGCTTGTGCACGTTCTCGGCGGGAAAGTTCCCGCCTTCGGCGCTGATGAGCGTGGTATA
Source organism: Silvibacterium sp. (assembly GCA_036264455.1). Lineage (GTDB taxonomy): Bacteria > Acidobacteriota > Terriglobia > Terriglobales > Acidobacteriaceae > Silvibacterium. The sequence continues at coordinate 1,695 of DATAQX010000374.1, forward strand.
GACCTCCTCTGCGTCGCGGTCGGCGAACTGCAGTTGGGCCTTCGCGGGAAGATGTGCATAGTGGGCGATTCCCACTACCAAAGCGTAGCTATGCGGAATAAGCGGTGCGCTGGTCGCCGGGGCGGTTTCCTTGACGGCTGTGAGATCGCGGCCTTGCTGCGGGGTCGGGGGCGCCGGGTTCTGAGCCGAAGCTATGGCGCCAATGCCAAGGATGATCAATGGAAGAGACATTGCGCGCATAGGATCCTACTTATGAGCCAGGCGAAACTGGTAGATCAACGGTCCATCCACGCCGCTCGCAGGAGCAACAACGGAGCTCCCCGCCTTATTGATGACCGTGATATCCCTTGAGCTTGCTTCGGGAACCGCAGGAAGTTGCGCGGGTATCGTGTCGTCCTTGCCCACCGCCCGCGGCCCAGCCATAACGTCAATGCATTCCCCGCGGGCGCGAAATACCGCGTCATCGCATCGCGGGAGCAACTCAGCGGGAGCACCCGGCGAGACTGGTTCGCTCGGCAGCGATTGAGCCGACTTATTCGCGGCAGGTCCCTTCACTACTTTCTCCGGACTGATCACAAAGTAAATCGTCTCGTATCCTGGTGGATTATCCACGCGAAACCACGCGCCACCAGAAGCAGGAACTAGATACTCCCTGTCGCGATCTACGTGATTTGTGTCCGGCGAATCCTTCGCAGGAAATAACAAAAGATACTTGCCGGACGTGCTCTGATCCATGACATAGAGATAGCCATCGAAGGACGATTTGAAACGAAAACGAACTAAGTCTCCCTCACCAAACACATGCTGCGGGCTCGTGACTTCGATTCTGTCTTTGACCTGACGCTCAACTGTAATCTGCATGTGCGGAGTCTGCGCACGCAGCAAGCCTGAGAACAGGGTTCCCAGCAGCAACAAGTTCCGCGCCGAGTTGTAGAGGGAGAGCCTCTTCATGACTGACCTGGCCTCAAGGATCAATTTTCATTCGTGGTCCAGCACCAGCGTCGCAACCACTCGTGTTCCATTTGACCCTCCAGAGAGCGAATTCACTACGTAGACTGCATTCTCGCTTTGTTGGTTGTCATCACTCGCTGATGTATTTACCTGCTCCTGGACAGGAACAAGATCGCGGCTCGAGAGCTGCTGCACCAACTTGTCGGTGATTCCGTTCGACGCCTCCAAAGCATCGCTGGTCGTAACCGCTGCTGGGGTGGAGGCAGGTGCCTTGTGGTTCTGCAATCCGAAGATGGCGCCGTCAAGATCATTAATTACATTGAGGCTTAGGAGAATAAACAGATGCTCCTTACCGGGCTGCTGATTTAGCTCAAACGCTCCATCCTTCGGAATCTCATACACCTCACCCGCCTCAACGTGATTCGATCCTGGCTCCGCATCCTGGCTAGGGAAGATTGGGGACCAGTTACCGCTCGAACCCTGCTGAATAATGTAGAGATACCCCGCATGGTTTGGCATGATGCTGATTTTCACACGATCACCACTGTGAAAGATCGTGGACGGCGCGACCTCAATGTATTTCCCACTCTGATCTCTTTGCAGAAGGGTGTAGCGAAGCCCTAGCCGGTCGCTCGATAAACTCACCAGGTGCGGCCGGGCCCCATAACCATTTGCCACAACCGTCTGCGGGTCAATGTGATGTTTTGGTGTTGTCGCGGATTTGTGAGGCGTATCGGTTTTTTTGGGCGGTGTGTTTGAAGGTTTCGCCGCGCCAGCGCCGATAGTTCCGGGATTCGGCGCGACGCGCACCAGATCATTCGCTGACCAGAAAACGTCACGCGCACTCATGTCGGATGACGGGCTTGGCTGCTGGCCAAAACCGATTCCAGAGGCGAGAACAATTGCAATGAAGAACCAGCTTCGCATATGTGTTACCGTCCGGGCATTAATGACTGTAAACGGGCTCTAAGGCCGGGTTTTGGAACATCTCGCGCACATCGAAACCCGATAAACGCTGAACTTTGATCGGAAGGGAAGCCCCTTCGCAAAAAACTCTGGAAGAACCGATCGCCATGGGGAGAGAAGCTGCCCCCCTTGATCGAATACCAGGTTTTCGAAAAGTCTATGCCTCCGAGTACCGAATGCATATCGGCAAATTC
>DATAQX010000377.1:0-15044 GCA_036264455.1 Silvibacterium sp.
AGGGGGAACTTGTCGGAATTTAGTCCATAGTAACTCGGATCTACATCGTTTCGGCGACCTTCATTTCTGCAGGTACCTTTTTGTTAAGTAACTGCTTTTTACGAACACAATGGTAACTTAGCGTAAGTTACCATTTGTAGCCGGAAGTTATAACTGGAACTTACTAGTAACTATCAGCTATTTAAACGTTTTGGACGGCCCAACGTGCCCTTTCGATCGCCGGCCAGCCCGACACTAAGAGCCTGTAACAAAACCCTCCACAGATTTGGAGCGGTCACATGTCAGATCAGGGCGTTTTCGTCAAAGTGGATTACTAACGGGATTGCCCGTGACTCGCTACTGGAGCCCTGAGGGTGAATTGTGGCGTTATCTGCCTCCTGGACTCTCATTTACGAGTTTTCCCAGGTGACGTGCTTATCCCGAAGAACATAAAATCGCTCGATATTGCAAAACCAGAGCAGCGAGGTAGGGGGTAGCCTCTGCGGGCAGGGCGGTTGCGTAGTTCAGAAACTCGATTCAAGAAAGAGGGAGGCCGGGTGTCCCGTTCAGGCGCGCAGGTTGTATGAGGCGATCGATTCATGAGTCGAACGCTCTCCAAGCGAGGGAGGTGAAATGAGAATTCCCAGGTACTTTGCATTTGTGCTTACAGTTCTGGCCGTTGGCTGGAACCACCCGGCATCGACACAACAGCACCAGCCCGGCCACGAATGGGGCTATGACGGCTCTGAGGGCCCTAAAAATTGGGGTGACCTGAACCCAAAGTTTGCACCCTGCAAGACCGGACACCGCCAGTCCCCGATCGATATCCGCAATGCCCGCAAAGCCGATCTGCCCGCCATCGAGTTCATGTACAAGACTTCTCCTTTGGACATCATCGACAACGGCCACACCATCATGCTCAACTACGCGCCGGGCAGCTTCATTCGCGTAGGCAGCACGCAATATCAGTTGAAGCAGTTTCACTTCCATCGGCCCAGCGAGGAGAAGATCAACGGCAGAACCTATGACATGGTTGTGCACCTGGTTCACGCCAATCAGGAGGGTAACCTGGCGGTCGTAGCAGTTTTGCTGCAACAAGGAACCGATAACCAGCTTGTACGCGAGCTGTGGAATGCCTTGCCTGCGGAAAAGGACAAGGAAGAAATGCACCAAAACATTCGGATTGATGTGAATGGAATACTGCCTGCCGACAAGGGCTACTACACGTTCCAGGGATCGTTAACCACACCGCCTTGCAGTGAGGGCGTCACCTGGTTTGTCTTGAAGCAACCTGTCACGGTGTCGGAGGCAGAAATCGCACAGTTTAGTCGACTGTATCGCGACGACGCGCGGCCGACTCAACCGGCCTATGGCCGAGAGATATTGGAGAGTAAATAGACGTCTCGTGATAAGGACGTAACGCAGCACCCAAAGCTCGAAGCTCCCGTTCGATCCGAAGGAGTTCATGAAGGCCCTGCCGACGTGGCTTGGGCGGGACAGCCCACGCTGAGTTGTATGAAACGCGCGCAGATATATTCGTCGGACAGCTCTGCGTCAGGCCGGGATCCTCGGCGTGAGCGAGCATGGGCGCGCTTTCTTACTTTCCCGCTCCTTCCTCTACAATCGTTCTTCGGGAGAATGACCAACTGTGATCAACATCCTGCGGCTCCGGCCAAAAAAGTTTTTTCTGCCATTTTCACTCATAGCGAGCGTCGCCTTCATGCCTCTTATGCTTAGCCCAGTCTCGGCCCAGACCGCCGCCCAGACCACGCCCGCCTTCGGTCCTTCGAACCCCTTCTATGCGCCCAGCAGCCTGCCCTATCAGGCGCCTCCGTTCGACAAGATCAAGGACACCGACTACCAGCCGGCGATCGAGGCCGGTATGGCGCAACAACTCGAGGAGATCCGCGCCATTGCCGACAACCCGGCGCCCCCGACCTTCGAGAACACCCTCGTCGCCATGGAAAAAACCGGCGCACTCTTCCGGCGCGCTACGGCTGCCTTCGACGCGGTCACCGGTGCGAACACTAACCCGGCGTTGCAGAAAGTTGAAGAGGCAGAAGCCCCGCGCCTTGCCGCGCACCATGACGCCATCTATCTAGACTCCAGGCTCTTCCAGCGCGTTGCCGCCATCTACAGCCAGCGTGATTCGCTCAAGCTCAACCCGGAATCGCAGCGTCTCCTCGAGGTCGTTTACAAGGATTTTGTGCATGCCGGCGCTAACCTTTCCGACGCCGACAAGGTAAAGCTGAAGAAGCTGAACGAAGAAGAATCCACTCTCTCAAATGCTTTCAAAAACAAGCTTCTCGCCGCCACGCGAGACGCCGCTCTCGTCTCGACTGACAAAAGCGCCCTCGCCGGCCTGAACGATGCTCAGCTTGCTGCCGCAGCACAGGCCGCAAAAGGCCGAAATCAGCAGGGCTACATTATTCCTTTGCAGAACACCACGCAGCAGCCCTCCCTGGTGTCACTCAGCAATCGTGACACTCGTCACATGCTCTTTGAGAATTCGTGGCTGCGTGCCGTGCGCGGCGGCGATAACGACACGCGCGATACCATCACGCGCATGGCGCAGCTTCGCGCCGAGAAGGCAAAATTGCTGGGTTTTCCCACCTTCGCCGCGTGGAAGCTTGAAAATCAGATGGCCAAAACCCCGGAAGCTGCGCTGAAATTCCTGGATGGGCTTGTGCCGGCGGCAACGGCCAACGCTCTGGCCGAGGGCAAGGATATCCAAGCTGTCATAGACGCACAAAACGGGGACGCCCAAAAGCGCGGCTTTGAGCTCCAGCCCTGGGACTGGAATTTCTATGCCGATCAGGTGCGAAAAGCCAGGTATAACCTCGACGAAGAGCAGACCAGACCGTACTTTGAGCTGAATAATGTGCTGCAGAATGGCGTCTTCTTTGCCGCCAATCAGCTCTATGGGCTCACCTTCAAAGAGCGTCACGATATCCCCGTCTATCACCCCGACGTACGTGTCTTCGAGGTCTTTGAAGCCGACGGCAAGCCGTTGGCCCTTTGGTACTGCGACTACTTCAAGCGCGACAACAAAAACGGCGGAGCCTGGATGAGCGAGTTCGTCCCTCAATCTCATCTACTCGGCACTCTGCCTGTGGTCTACAACGTGGCGAATTTGCCCAAGCCCGTCGAAGGCCAGCCCGCGCTCATCACCTTTACTGACGTCGTGACTATGTTCCATGAGTTCGGCCACGCCCTCCACGGCATGTTCTCAAACGCCGAGTACCCACGCCTTTCCGGCACCTCTGTCGCGCGTGACTTCGTCGAGTTTCCGTCACAGTTCAACGAGCACTGGGCCACCTACCCAGCCGTTTTCAAGAATTACGCGAAGCACTACCAAACCGGCGAACCCATGCCTGCCGAGTTAGCTGCCAGTATCCAGAAGGCGCAGACCTTCAATCAGGGATACGCGCTCACCGAGCTGTTGGGAGCGGCACAGCTCGACATGCAGTGGCACACGCTTCCTGCAAGTGCACCGCTCCAGAATGCCGACACATTCGAAAAAGAGGCGCTTGAAAAGACCCACCTGGCTCTCGATGCCGTGCCGCCGCGTTACCGTTCGACCTACTTCTCGCACATCTGGGCCAGCGGATACGCCGCCGGATACTATGCCTATCTCTGGAGCGAAATGCTCGATGACGACGCCTACCAGTGGTTCGTAGATCACGGCGGAATGACCCGCGCCAACGGCGACCGCTTCCGCCAGATGGTCCTCTCGCGCGGCAATACCGAAGACCTTGCCGAGATGTACAAGGCATGGCTGGGCGCCGAACCCAGCGTCCAGCCCATGCTTAAATACCGCGGTCTCGCGCCGCAGTAATGCCCCTGTGGCTGCTTACGCCACAACCGCCGCATGTTCGTCGGCCAGCGCTTCGAGCAATGTTGTCAGCTCACGCGCCGTGTCGTGACGGGCAAAATCCTGCGCCAGTTCGCCGGCGCGGAGACGGTACTCGGGCTGTGTGAGGATGCGATCGACTGCGTCGCGCACCTGTTTGGGCGTCGGTTGATCCGTTGCCAGGTCGATGCCGCAACCCGTCCAGGTAACGCGAGCCCCGACCTCGGGTTTGTCCTCGCCCTTGCCCGCGACGACCATGGGCACGCCGAAGCTCAGCGCCTGGGTCACGGTGCCATAGCTGCCGTAGGCCACCAGCACCTCGACGTACGGCAGGATTGCGCTGAAGTTGAGGAATTTCGAGGCCACAGTATTTGGCGGAATCGGGCAGGGAATCTCCTCGATTGCCTTTCCGCCTGTTGTTGCCAGCACGAGGAAATCTTCGCGGTCGCCGAGAGCCTGGATTACCGGGGCCAGCAGCTTTCCCAGATCGTTGTTGGCGATGGTTCCCTGGCTCACCAGAACCACTTTCCGCCCGGCTTTCTTCGCTTCTTCCAGTCCCGGCGGCACATCTCCTGAGCCTTCCGGCACAAGCGGCCCGATAAAATGCACCTTCCTCGCCGGCTCGCGCAGCGGGACCTCAAAGCTGGCCCCGCATGGCTGCAGAATGATATCGGCCAGCAGGGCAGAGGATTCGAAGAGGCCCGCCGGCAAGCCGGACAGGCCGTATTCGGCCAGCATGCGGTCGGCATGTTGCTTGAGCGGGAACTCCTTCTTCTCATCGATCTCCTGAGCCAGCTTCGCGTATTCCTCCCTCTTCGCCGGATCTGTGGTTGGTATGAGGCCCGGACCCCAGGGTGCGCCGTCTTCACGCTGCAGAGTCAGAGCTGTAATCCCCAGATAAGCGCTTGCCGGACGCTCCGAGCGAGGTCCGAGCAGAAATGGAAAAACGCCGCAGAAGGCTGTTTCGTGGATCATGAGATCTGCGGGAAACTTCTTGAAAAGCGCCTGCATCCCGCGAAACTGGAAGGGCATGGGATCGGCGAAGACGGATTTGAAGATCGGCAGCATGTCTTCGATCTCGGGCGCATAGCGATTCTTCTTGAGAAAGTCGGCTATCTTGTCCAGCACGACTTGATCCGCCTCTTCCGGCAGAGGAAAGAATGGGATTCCGGCCGCTTCGATCTTGTCGCGAAAAAGTTTGCTGGTATAGAAGGCCGGTTCATGCCCCGCCTTTTTCAAAAGGCGAGCGACCACAAGCAACGGATTGAAGTGTCCCGTCGCCGGAATGGATGCAAGGAGAACTTTCATTAACTTCCTTTCGTGTTTGCTCAGGGATGGGCTGCGATCTGCGAAAAGTCCAGCCGCAGCCTCTGGGTAAAGAGTCGCGAACGCGAAAAATATTCCCGTCGGATGAAAAATAGGTTTGCGTACCAGAGCAAAGGCTGGTCTTTTCTGTCGCAATTGCGACGCGCAACAGTCGTGGACACGTGGCGCAGCCGGACGGCCCACGCCGGTTGTTAAACTAGCTATGTGAAGATCGCGCTCGCCCAGATCAACCCAACCATCGGCGACTTCTGCGGAAACGCCCAGAAGATTCTCGAGTTTACTCAACGTGCCGAGCAGGGCGGAGCCGATCTGGTTCTCTTTCCCGAGCTTGCCGTCTGCGGCTATCCTCCCGCCGATCTGCTGGAAAAGCCTGCCTTCGTGGAGCGCGCCGGACAGGTCGTTCAGGAAATTGCCGCCACAACCGCCAACAGCCGCACCGCCATCGTCTGCGGATACGTCACGCCAGCTCACCATGGCACCGGCAAGCATGTCATGAACTCCGCCGCGCTTCTCCGCAACGGCCATGTCGAGTTCGTGCAATCGAAGATGCTCCTGCCCTTCTACGACGTCTTCGACGAGCAGCGTTACTTCGCTGCCGCGCACAAGCAGCGCCTCTTCCCGCTCGCTGGCGAGCACGTTGCGCTCACCATCTGCGAAGATGCCTGGAATGACAAGAGCTTCTGGGAGAACCGCCTCTACAGCATTGATCCCGTCGAAGAGCTCATGCGCGGAGGCGGCTCGCTTATCCTCAATATCTCGGCCTCGCCCTATTGGCGCGACAAGCGCGAAGCCCGCCGCGAGATGCTTGCCGCCATCGCCCGCCGCCACGGCAGGCCCGTGCTTATGGTCAACCAGGTCGGCGGCAATGACAGTCTCATCTTCGATGGCTCCAGTCTCGCTCTCGGCCGTGACGGCGAAGTTATTGCGCAGGCCGCGTCATTTGAAGAAGACCTGATCTTCGTCGATACCGAATCGCTCACCGGCGACATACATCACAATGCCGAACTCGAAGATGAAGCCATATTCCGTGCTCTCGTCCTCGGCACCCGCGATTACGTCCATAAGTGCGGCTTCTCGCGAGCCATAATAGCCCTCAGCGGCGGCATCGATTCCGCTGTGGTCGCGGCGATTGCCGTCGAAGCTCTCGGCAAAGAAAACGTCACCGGCATCGGCATGCCCAGCCCCTACTCATCGCAAGGCTCCATCGACGACAGCCGCCATCTCGCTGAAAACCTCGGTATCCGCTTCGAAATCATCCCCATCACCGGCCTGTTTGATCAGTACAACCAGGCCCTTGCGCCGATGTTCACAGGTCTTCAGCCCGACATCACCGAGGAAAACATCCAGTCGCGCATTCGCGGCAATCTCGTAATGGCGCTCTCTAACAAATTCAACTCGCTCGTTCTCACTACCGGCAACAAGAGTGAAATGTCTACCGGCTATTGCACCCTCTACGGCGACATGGTGGGAGCCCTCGCCGTTATCGGCGATGTCGCCAAGACTGAGGTCTACGCTCTCGCCCGCCATCTCAACCGCGAGCGCGAAATCATTCCAGCGCCCATCATCGACAAGGCACCATCTGCCGAACTCCGCCCCGGTCAAAAGGACACCGACTCACTGCCGCCCTACCACGTCCTTGATCCGATCCTCGAAGCATACGTTGAGCGCTACGAGACCCCCGAGCTCATTGCCGCCACGCAGAACGTCGATATCGAAGTCGTCCGCCGCGTCGTCAAACTCGTCGAGCGCAGCGAGTACAAGCGACAGCAGGCCGCTCCCGTCCTGAAAGTCACCACCAAAGCCTTCGGCATGGGACGTCGTTTCCCGATCGCCGTCAAGGTCCAGGTATAAACAGAAAGTTGAAAGGGAATTGATGCAACTTCGCTCCGTACTCCAGGGAACTCTGGCTATCTTTGCACTCGCCGCTGCTGCCCCCTGCGCTCCCGCCCAGGCCACGACGCAGGACGTCCCATCTGCCCCCACCGCTGCTTCTGCAGCGCCATCCGCTCCAAAATTTCCACCGTTAGACCCCGCCGGCTTCACCGCCGCCTCGCCAACCCGTGCGACTGTCGAAGCCTTCCTCAAAACCTCCTGGGGATACGACCCGGACCGCGTCTGGCAGGTGCAGTCCATTCAAACCACCACCGCGCCCGAAGTCAGCAAAGTTACCATCTACGTCGCGCAAAAGTCCGCTCCACAGCAGATCGCCACGCTGGTCTTCTACGTCACGCCCGACGGTAAACACCTCATCTCGAACGATGTCCTGCCCTTCGGCGACCACCCTTATGCCGATACCCGGCACACGCTCGCGGAGCGCGCCGCTGGACCCAGCCGCGGGGCCTCTGACAAGAAGCTCGAATTTGTAGAGTTCGCCGATTTCCAGTGCCCGCACTGCAAAGCCGTCCAGCCCATCATCGACCGCCTGCTGCAGGATTTCCCCAACGCGCACTTCGTCTTTGAGAACTTTCCCCTCACGGCTATCCACACTGAGGCATACAAGGCCGCCGCGTACAGCGTCTGCGTCGCCCAGCTGGGCGGCAACGAAGCCTTCTTCAAGTTCGCCGACGCCGTCTTCGCCACGCAGGACGGCCTCACACCGCAAACCTCGGAATCGACTCTCGCCGCCGCCGTTACCAAGGCTGGACTCGATCCCGCCAAGGTTGGCTCCTGCGCCTACACTACGGCGGCCAAACTCGCCGTCGACGCCTCTATCAAGCTCGCCCAGGATCTCGACGTGAACCAGACCCCGATGCTCTTCATCAATGGCCGCCAGATCCCCATCAGCGAAGTCGCCAGCAATGAGCTTTCCTACGACACCCTCAAACAAATCGTCGCCTGGCAGTTGTCGCTCGACCAATAACAACGGGCAAGGGAAGGAGACTCCCATGAGCTCTGACCGAAAGATCTCTATAGCTCCGATGCTCTCCGTGCGAGGCGGAGCGAAGGCAATCGAGTTCTACAAAGCAGCTTTCGGAGCAGTCGAGTTGTTCCGCATTGACGCCGCGGATGGAGCGGTGGTCGCTCAACTGTCTGTTGCGGGAGCTGAGTTCTGGCTCGCAGACGAGTCCCCGGAGCATTCCAACTTCAGTCCTGAGTCTCTGGGAGGCGGCACCGTCCGCATGGTGATGACAGTCGAAGATCCCGACGCCACCTTCGATCGCGCCGTCGCAGCCGGAGCCACTGTGGTTCGCCCGGTCTGCAACGACTATGGCTGGCGCCTGGGACGCGTCGTCGATCCCTTCGGCCATCACTGGGAAATCGGCAAGCCCCTTGCCTGAAAACCGTCAGGCCTGTCAGCAGGTCCTGACACGAACGTAACGCTGCCAGAAGTTCACCGGGATAGTACTATTCCCTCCATGCCAGGCGAAGAAGATATTCGGAAGATACGCACGCATGCCGCCTTTGAAGAGGCCAGACAGGATCTCGATCTTGAGTGGGAAACCTTCGAAGCAGTTATCGACTACGGTTGCGAGGTCATGGATCGAACCAAAAGTCTGGAAAAGGCCTACGAGGCAATAAACGAACAGTTTCAGGCCTGGAAAGACGCAGAGCGCGAGACGGCGCGCTACTCGAAGCAACTGGAAGAACGACAGGCGGCGCAGCTTGTCCATGAGCAGATGTCGCTTCGCGCCGCGCGGGCCGCTCCAACCCTGGCAGCCAACATAGGCAAGGGAGTAAATAGCACTGCGATCATGGGCTCCCTTAAGGGCGTTGAAGACGCAAGAAAGGCTGAAGATCAATATCAGAGACGGCTGGCTTACCTCTATGCGGCGCGCGAAAAGCGGCTGGACTATCTCAAGGGGCAGTTTCCCAACATCTTCCATTACATGGAAGTGGATGATCTGGCCGTGCCTTCCTGCATCGCACACCTTGCGGACGGTATATTACGGTCCATATCGACTAATCTCGGTCAGCATGGGGTAAAAACATTTCACGCCGTACGCATGGGTGGCGGCGCCTACATGTGCATGCTTCCCCACGAGGTGGATTTATTCGAACTGAAGCTGGGACCGGAAATCTGCCGCGACTGGTTGGAGGCCCGCCCTGGTCACGGCTATCCGGTGAAACAGATCAAGGAATCATGGGAGGGTGCCAAACGCCTGAACCTCGATCCTAGAGAGACATACGGAAATCTGGCATTTGACATAGGGAAGACACGGCTCGTGACAAGTGCGGACAAGCAATGCCTCATAACGTACTTTCTGGAATCCTGAACGTCTTCAGACGCCCGCGATCAGTGCGTCAGGTTGTAAATCAATCCGAACGGGTCTTTCACGTAGCATCTTGGAAAATCCGGCTCATCCTTGATGATCTCGCAGCCATTCTCTGCCAGTCGTTGTTTGGCTTCTTCGACACTGCCTACCGTCACTTCCAGAACCGGCCCCAGGGCCGGACCTCGCTCGATGAACATGTTGATGTGATTGCCATGCAGGCTGATCATATTGGATGTTTCGCCTGTGATCTCGAACCCAAGCTGCTTGATGTAAAAAAGCGCCGCCGTCTTTGGATCCTCTGTCTGAATCAGGATATCCGTGCCAAAACTATTTGCCATCTTGTCTTCTCATCCTTTTCGCGTATAAGGTCCGGATTACACCAGGCAGTAAGATTCAGAAACTCTGCATCTGGAGAGAGCCATGACCGATCCTTACAATCTGCAGCGCTTCGTGGACGCTCAACAACCTATTTTTGAGGAAGTGTGCGCAGAGTTGCGCCAGGGTCGCAAAACCAGCCACTGGATGTGGTTTATATTCCCACAGCTGCAGGGCCTTGGCTTCAGTGAAACAGCGCGGATGTTTGCAATATCTTCGCGCGTAGAGGCGGAAGCGTACTTGGGCCATCCAATTCTAGGCCCAAGGTTGAGAGAGTGCACCCGGCTGGTAACGCTTATCGAAAAGCGTTCGATTGCTCAGATCTTTGGCTATCCCGATGATTTGAAGTTCAGATCGTGTATGACGTTATTTGCCCACGCCACCTCCGAGAACGAAGTTTTTCTCAAGGCATTGAAGATGTATTTTGGTGGAGAATTCGACCAGCAGACACTTGACCTCCTTTGACTAATTATCTGGATGTGATCTGTGTCAGGCGCCCCACAGCCTGCCCTGAGCGAAGCCGAAGGGTCCGGATTTTCGGACGTAAGCGGTTACGAAACCTACTGCTTCAACGCCGTTTCAACCGCTGCCGTCACCTCCGGTGAGTCCGGAGTCACTTTTGGCTCGAACCGCGCCACCGGCTTGCCATTACGATCGAACAGAAACTTCGTAAAGTTCCACTGGATGTCGCCGGCGAACTGCGGATCGGTCGATTTGTCAGTGAGGAACACATACAGCGGAGTCTTATCCGGTCCCAGCACCGAAACTTTGGCCATCATCGGAAAAGTGACGTTGTACTTGTTGCTGCAGAATTTCTTGATCTCTTCGTTCGTTCCCGGCTCCTGCCCGGCAAAGTTGTTGGCAGGAACCCCGACAATCACCAGCCCCTGGTCCTTGTATTTTTCATACAGCTTCTCCAGGCCGGCATACTGCGGAGTAAATCCGCACTTGCTCGCGACGTTTACCAGCATCAGAACCTTGCCGTGATACTCCGACAGGTTCACCGGCTTCCCATCGATCGACTTCATCGTGAAGTCATAAACGTTTTTGACTGCTGCAGACATACCAACCCCGGCAACACACATTAGAAGAATAAAAGCGTATTTGCGCACGACACCCTCCAATTCTGACCGTGATCATACCTGATTGTGGCTACAACCTTGCAAAGCCAGTCCGGCAGATTCCAGAAAACTTGCTGTTTACTGTGGGGGCGCCTGTTGTTGCTGCTGCTGTTGTTGTTGCTGCTGTAATTGCCGCATCTGCTGCAGCTCCTGTAACATCTGCTGCGGCGTCCGCACCCCGCCTTGCGGGCTTTGACCCGGAGCCGGGGCCGGAGGAGTCTCAGGCGTCGGTTGTGCCGGTTGTGCCTGAACCTCATCGTCTTCCTCGTCCTGCTCTGTCTGCGCTGGCCGGCTCGGAGCGTTGTTCGAGATCGAAGCACTGCGCGGACTCAGCACAAGCTGCCTGGGAGCGCCCGTAGCTGTCTGACCCAGCATGACCACGTTGTATCCTGAGCCGTGCAGCAGCGCCGAAAGTACCTCGTAGGGTTCGCCCGGACCATAGCTGCCGAAGATGCGCTGATCCTGCCCGAGGCCCTCGACCGTCATTCCACTGGCCGCCGTCACCTGGTGCAGGATCTCGCTCAGACTGGAATTATCAGCCCGAATCGCCAGATGGTCAGTCGTAAGGTCGACCTTCGCCGGATTAGCCGGCTTGTCGAGCAGGGAAGGAGCCGAGGTTGCAACTGGAGCAACCGGAGCGGCTCCTGGTTGATTGGCGTGATTTGCCCCCCAGGCCTGAGCCGCCTGTGGAGGTTGTCCGTGCCCCCGGGGAGATGTCCCCAGCGGCTGGAGCACCTGGCTCCAACTGGCCGTACAAATGACCAGGCATGCGCACCCCGTCCACAACATCGCCGCACATCTCTTTGCGTAATGATTCTTCTGCGCCATCGAATCGTCGCTTTACCCGGCTTCCGCCGCGTTTCTCTCTGTGTACTAGACTAGCAGTGGTTTCAATTTGCTCACGACTTTTTAACGGTCCGTTCTCCACCTATGCGTCCTGACTCCATCAACTTCGACTTCTCGCCCCCGCGCCGCCCTCGTCTTTCAACCCTTCTTGCCCTGGCGGCTGTGCTTGCCTCTCCCCTGGCTGTACAGGCTGTCTCCTGCATCACCAGCAGCGAGATGACGCCTGCCCAGCGCGACGCCTTAGTGGAAACAGCGCGAACCTTCGGGGGCCAGATTCAGGCTGGCAATGCCGCTTCCGTGCGGCAGGCCACCATCGCCTCAGTAGCCACCCAGTTTGACCCGGTAGCCGCAAGCATTCAGGCAGTTGCGCCGCAGATTCAAGCTGCCACTCTCACCGTAAACGCCATCTATCTGCTCAAGGCCTCCGACCTCAAAGCCGCGCAGGACGAAACTCAGTTCTTCTGCTCAGTGCCCGGCTCTTCTTTGGTGATCACTCTAACCATCCCTCAGCTTCCGCCGGGCGACTATGCACTCGTTCTTATGCACGCCACGGGCGTAGAGCATCCCCAGCAACTTTCGCTGCTCTTGCAGAACGATCCTTTGGGCAGCGCTCAGTGGAAGCTTGCCGGCTTCTTTGTCCGCCCCCTCGCCGCCGCCGGTCACGATGGCGTTTGGTACTGGACCGCAGCCCGCAACTATGCCCAGAAGAAACAGGACTGGAACGCATACTTCTATTATCAGACCGCGATTTCACTTCTCAACCCGGTCGATTTTTTATCCAGCCCGAATCTCGAAAAGTTGCGGAAAGAGGCACAGGCAGTACGTCCCGACCAGCTTCCTGGCGCCGATCCCCTCGTCCTGAAGGGCGGCGGACAGACATTCAACATTACGGGTCTGCGAACCGACAGCTTCCCCGGAGGTCTGGATCTGGTCGTGAACTACCAGGCCAGAGACTTATCCGACCCCGTCGCGACCCACAGCCAGATTGTTGAGTTGATGAGGGCCCTGCTTGCGGAGCATCCGGAGCTGCGACAGGGTTTTCACGGGCTTTGGGTTTACGCGAACGCCGATAAGCAGAGCCCGTATGCAATCGAACTCCCGATGAATAAAATTCCTTAACGAAGACCAACCAGCATACCTCCGAGGCTTGTTTTAGAACTTCTGACCCTGCGCATGGAATTTCAAAAGGAATGTTGTCCGCATGGCGAACTTGATGGAAAAGACACTGACTCAGGCGATCGCGCAACGTCGAGCCACGCCCAGTTTTGACGGGTCAACCATTCCCAACGACGACCTGAAGAAAATTCTTGATGCCGGCCTGCATGCGCCCAGCGGATACAACATGCAACCATGGCGTTTCATCGTCGTGCGAACTCCCGAGCAGCGCCGGCGCCTGCGCTCGGCCAGCTTCAATCAGGCCAAGGTGGAGGAGGCTTCCGTCGTCATCGTTGCCTGCGGAGACGCGGATGGCTGGCGCAATGGCGATCTGGAAGAAATGCTGCGCATGGGCTGCGAAGGTGGGATGCCCGAGAACTACGCAGAGCAGGCCCGCCAGAACATTCCCAACTACCTGTCAAATCATCCCAATCTCACCGCATGGCTCAGCAAGCAGGTCATGCTCGCCTTTACCAGCATGATGCTGATGGCCGAAGTCCTAGGCTATGACACCGCACCCATGGAGGGCTTCGAACAGGAGAAGGTTCGCGAAGTACTCAAGCTGCCGCTCAGCTATCACGTTGTGGCATTGCTTGCCCTGGGGCATCTGAGTGGCGCGGACAAATTTGACGGTGGCCGCTTCAGCATGGCCAGCACAGTTTTTGACGGCGAATATGGCAAGCCGATCAAACTCTAGCGGCAGCAGGGCTCGGATGTCTCGCGAATATCCTGACAGGCCCATCGTAGGTGTCGGAGCTGTAATTATTCAGCAGGATCGCGTGCTCCTCATCGAACGTGGACAAGCGCCGCTCAAGGGCGAATGGTCATTGCCGGGAGGCGCGCTTGAACTCGGCGAAACCCTTGAAGAAGGCATTCGCCGCGAAGTGCTCGAAGAGACTGGACTCGTCGTCGACCCTCTCGCCATCGTCGAAGTCTTCGACCGAATCTCCCGCGATGACCAGGATCGCGTCCAGTATCACTATGTGCTGGTCGACTATCTATGTCGCGTAATCGGCGGCGAGCTCGCCTGCGCGACCGACGCAGCTGATGCCCGTTGGGCCACGCTCGATGAGCTGGGAGCCATCGCACCCTTCACTGCCGAAGTCATCCAAAAAGCCTTCAGGATGACTTCTCTCTATCCTCGAACCAGCGATTTACAATACAGCTCAACGGATAGCTAGTGAGCGATTCTTCTCAGGTTGTGACCACACCCTCGTCTCGTCCCTCCCGGAAGCTTTCTGACTCCCGAAGCTCCTTCAGATTCGCCCTGAACAGAGTATTTCTGGTCCTGATCTGCCTCTTGATCGGCCTGGGTCTGTATATCTGGCTGCGCCCCCTTGAGCTGCTCTTTACCGTAGTGCAGGCAAAACTCAGGCTCGACGGAATCAAGAGCGAATTCACCCACGTCGACGGCTATCGCATTCATTACTACACAGGCGGTTCAGGCCCGCCCATTGTCCTTGTTCATGGCCTGGGCGGCAGGGCAGAGGACTGGGCCCAACTCATGCCGCAACTCGTCCACGGCGGCCATCGCGTCTACGCCTTGGATTTACTCGGCTATGGCCGCTCGTCCCGCCCGAGCGACGCATCTTATTCCATTCCGCAGGAAGCCGGCATCGTCGAGAAGTTCATCGCCGGCCAGAAGCTCGACCGAATCGACCTCGCCGGCTGGTCGATGGGTGGATGGATAGCCATGCGCGTTGCCCTCGATGAGCCGGAGCGCATTCGTCGTCTGGCGATCTACGATAGCGTCGGCGTGCGCTATGACGTGCCTTTCGACACCTCGCTCTTCTGGCCCGATACCCCAGCCAAACTCGCGTCTCTTAGGGACCTGTTGTCCCCCATCCCTGCATTGCCGGTGCCGGGCATTATTCAGCGCGATATCTTCCGTCTGACCCAGCGTAACGGCTGGGTCGTCCAACGAAGCATGCGGTCCATGCTCACCGGGGCAGATCTGCTTGACGGCAAGCTTGCCACGGTCAAGATGCCTTTGCTGATCGTTTGGGGCAAACAGGACCACATCGCGCCGGTCTCCGTTGGTTACACAATCCACGCCCTGGTGCCGCAGTCAGTGCTCGAAATTTACGACGGCTGCGGCCATCTCGCCGCCCGCGAATGCAGCGATCGCATCGGTCCCAACACGCTTGCATTTTTGAATGCCGACCCGCCGCTCAC
>DATAQX010000302.1:0-2439 GCA_036264455.1 Silvibacterium sp.
TGCAGGTGCTGGTACGGGAGTATCTGGCAAACCACGACGAAGCGGCGCGGACACAGCTGGCGGCGACGTTCGAAAGCTGGATTGCGGCCGGACCGAAGGCGCAGGCGCTGATGGCGGCGGCTCCGTTGCTGCAGGACCCGGAACCGCGGGCGCAGCAGCTTGCGGAGTTAGGGATGGCGGGGCTGGAGGCGCTGCAATACCTGGAGAAGCATGAGGCTGCTCCGGCGGGATGGGCGCAGGCCAAGCGGGCGGTGATCGATCAGGCGGCGAAGCCGGTGGGGCTGGTGCGGTTCACGGTGCTCGAACCGCTGGGGGATCTGGTGAAGGCGGCGGGAGGGCAGTAACGCGGCTACTGGTGGACGACGCGAAGCCCGACGTGCTTGTCCGAACAGGCGATACCCATCCTTCGTGACGTGAGCTTGTCACGAAGGATGGGCGTTGTCGAAATCAGGACGGCTTAGCGGTTGCCGGACTCTATGGCGCGCTCGACCTGCTCAGTGCCCAATGCGCGCTCGGCCTCGCGGACTGCGATGAGTGGAGCAGGTGGCCGGATGATGGCGTAGACAATAGCGGCCAGCGCCGCGCCTATGAATGGCGCGATGATGAAGAGCCACAATTGCTGGATGGCCCAGCCGCCGACGAAGAGGGCAGGGCCGATGCTGCGGGCCGGATTCACCGACGTATTGGTGATGGGGATTCCGACCAGGTGAATCAGGACCAGGACCAGGCCGATGGGGATTCCGGCAAAGCCGACGGGAGCCGCGATGTCGGTCGAACCGAGCACGGTGAGCACCAGAAAGCCAGTGAGCACGACCTCAGCGAGGAAGCAGGCGCCGAGTGAATATCCACTGGGCGAGTGCGCTCCGTAGCCGTTTGCTCCGAAGCCGGCAACCGAGGCGCTGTATCCGTCGGGAGCGCCCTGGGCGATAAAGAGAAGTAGCGCGGAGGCGATGATGGCGCCGATGACTTGCGCAACCATGTAAAGAGCAGCGTCCTTCGCATTGATTTTTTTTGCGATGAAGATGCCCAGGGTAACGGCGGGATTGATATGGCAGCCGGAGATGGGACCGATAGCGTAGGCCATGGCCAACAAAGAGAGGCCGAAAGCGAAGGCTACTCCCGCAAAGCCGATGTGACTGCCGGCCAGAACGGCGCTGCCGACACCGCCGAAAACCAGCACGAAGGTGCCTACCAATTCCGCAATGTATTTCTTCATGGCGCTCCTGCCTTTTTAAGAGGAAGTCTTACGGCAAGGCGACTATACGCTTGTTTTTAGCGGGGGAAAATCAAAAAAAGCGAAGAAATCCATGGTGTCGAAAGGGCTGAGTGAAACGCACAATGCTTATTTGGCCGCGACCTCGGCGTAGTGCTGTTGATACCAGGCGACGGTGCGGCGCAGGCCTTCCTCGAAGCTGACGGCCGGGGTATAGTCGAATGCCTCGTGGGCCGCGGTGATATCGGCGAGCGAGTCGCGGATGTCTCCGGTGCGGGGCGGCGCGTAGAGGGGCTGGTCTTTGAAGTCGAGGAGCTCGGCGAGTATGCGGAAGGTTTTGTTGACGCTGTGGCGTTCGCCGCAGGCTATGTTGAAGACACGGCCGGCGATGTTTTCCTTCGGGGCATGCATGGCCAGCAGGTTGGCGGAAACGGCATTGTCGATGTAGGTGAAGTCGCGGCCCTGTTCGCCGTCTCCAAAAATAGTCGGGCGCTCGCCGCGCATCATCTGCAGGGTGAACTTCGCCATCACGCCGCTGTAGGGCGAGTCGGGAACCTGGCGGGGTCCGAAGATGTTGAAGTAGCGCAGGCAGGTAGTTTCGAGGCTGTAGATCTGCCAGTAGCTTTTCATGTAGAACTCACCGGCCAGCTTTTGCACGGGATAGGGCGCGATAGGCATAGGCACCATGGTCTCGCGGCGGGGAAAGCCGGGCTGGTTGCCGTAGGCGGAGGATGAGGCGGAGTAGACGATGCGCCGGACACCGGCGGCCCGGGCGCCTTCGAGAAGGTTGAAGGTTCCGTCGATATTCGCGGTATGGCTGGTGCGGGGATCCTTCACCGAGCGCGGGACCGACGGCAATGCGGCGACGTGGAAGACATAATCGACGCCCTGGCAGGCCTCGGAGACTGCAGCGGCGTTGCGCAGGTCGCATTCGACGAACTCGATGCGGTCGCGGAAGGCGGAGAGGTTTTCCCGCCTGCCGGTTTCGAAGTTGTCGAGACCGCGAACGGTGTCTCCGCGTTGGACAAGGACCTCAGTAAGCGAGGAACCGATAAAGCCGGCACAGCCGGTAACTAAATAGCGAGCCATTCTTGCTTTATGGTACTCGACGAGGGAGCGATGTGTGCGGGGTGGCCGGGTTCTAGGGCATACTGAAAGGGCATGAGTGAACTCTTCCCTTTCAGGTTAGCTCCTTATTTTCGAACGCGTATCTGGGGATTCCACGA
>DATAQX010000461.1:0-19206 GCA_036264455.1 Silvibacterium sp.
CCGGCAGTGACCGGCTCGGTCGGAAGTTTCAATCCACTGTAAGCAAAGGTGGTGTAGCTCAATCCGTGACCGAAGGGATAGAGAGGCGCACCGTCGAAATACCGGTAGGTGCGGCCTTTCATGGAGTAGTCCTCGAATGCAGGCAACTGGCTCACACCGGTGTAGAAGGTCACGGGCAAACGGCCTGCGGGATTATTGCGCCCGGAAAGGGTTTCGGCCACGGCAGCGCCGCCCTCTTCGCCGGAGTACCAGGCTTCGAGGATGGCGTTGGCATGCTCCCTGGCCCAATTCACACTGAGGGCGCTGCCGTTCATCAGCACCACTACGAGCGGCTTGCCCGTCGCGGCCACGGCTTCGAGCAAGTCCTCTTCAGGCTTTGGCAGGTCGAGGCTGGTGCGGTCGCCGCCCTTGAAGCCCACTTCATTGACCGGCATCTCCTCGCCTTCGAGCTCACTGGTGATTCCTACAACCGCTACGACGACGTCGGCATCTTTTGCTGCGGCAATGGCCTCCGGCGACGGGTTCAGATCGACCTTTGACCACACCAGTGCAGGTGGAGTGCCATGTTCCATCAAGGGGTACTCAACCTTCAACGCGTACGGCTTGCCTTTCTCGAGATGCACTCGACCAAGCTTCGTCTCGACGCCGTTGGTCATGAATGCCATGGTTGTCACCTTATCGTCGAGCGAAACACGAAAAAATCTCTCGCCGCGCATACCCAGGTTGTAATCGCCTGTCTCCTGTGGCGTGAGTGTGGCTACAGAGTTGACCAGAACCGATTTCTTGCCAGCCACTTCAGGCGGCGGAGCTGTCGAGAGGCCGATGCCCGGCTCGATACGGGTGGCGAGCGGCGCGGGTGGAGCTGACGAGCCCAGAATCGCGGATTCGTTCATGACTACATAACTGGTGCGGACGCCCGGCTTGCCGTCGGTGGTCAGTAGTTCGGCGGGCACGGGTGACGCGTCCTTTCCCAGGTACTGCGTGCCGGGCACATATTGGATTTGTGCGCCGGGAAACTCCGCACGGAGGCCCTCCAGCACCGAGACGGAATGGGTGGGAGTGCCGTTGTAGTTGCCGAGAAGGACCTTGGTCTGGTCGGCCAGAGGGCCAACTACGGCAATCTTCACGCCGGAGGTTTTCAGCGGCAGAACACCGTCATTCTTGAGGAGGACCATCGACTCATTGGCCAGTTTGCGAGCCAGCGCGCGATGCTCTGGTCCATCGAGAAGCTTTTCGTCGATCCTGTTGTAAGGCACCATATCCGGCGGATCGAACATGCCCAGTTTCATACGCGCGGTGAACAGTCGCGTGAGCGCTACGTCGATGTCGCTCTCTTTGAGATAGCCCTGCTTTACGGCCTCCAGATATGGGGCATAGTCGTGGTCGTCGGTCACCTTGGCGATAAAGTCGATGCACTCGTTGTCCATGCCGCGCTGGAGACTGATAGCAGATGCCTGGGCCTGCGTCGGTTTGTAGTGGTGGCCACCATAGATGTTGCGCACTGCTTCGCAATCAGAGACAACGTAGCCCTTGAAAGCCCACTTGCCACGTAGTTGATCCTCGAGCAGGAACTCATTGGCACAGGCAGGCTCGCCGTTGATGCTGTTGTAGGCGCACATAACCGAGTCGGCTTTGGCCTCGGTTACCGCGGCGCGAAAAGCCGGCAGGTAGGTGTCGATTTCATCATGCTTACTCACGGTTACATCTGCGGTGTGGCGCGTGGGCTCCGGTCCACTATGGACGGCAAAGTGCTTGGGGGTTGAGATCACCCGGTAGTAGCGAGGATCGTCGCCCTGCATGCCGGTGACGAAGGCGACGCCCATGCGGGCAGTGAGGAAGGGATCTTCGCCATACGTCTCCTGGCCGCGACCCCAGCGTGGATCGCGGAAGATGTTGATGTTGGGAGCCCAGAAGTCGAGGCCCTCAAAAATGTTGCTGTGACCGGCGCGAAGATCCTGCGCATGCTTGATGCGTCCTTCTGTGCCGATGGCAATAGCCATCTCATGGATGCCGGGGGTATCGAAAGTGGCGGCCAGTCCGATCGGCTCGGGGAACTCGGTGGTTCCATTCACCGCGACGCCGTGGAGAGATTCGCTCCACCAGTCGTAAGCCGGTACCTTAAGCCGGGGAATGGCGCGCGCCTGATTCACCAGTTGAGTGGCTTTCTCCTCCAGTGTCATGCGTTGCACGAGATCAGCGGCACGCTGCTCAGGTGGGAGAGTCGGATTGAGATAGGGAGGCTTTTGCGGCTGCGCGACCGCAATCCAGACAAATCCCCAAAAGGCTGCCAGAAAGGCAATCCTCCGCACATAAACTCTTCTCATCGTTGTCTCCAGAAAACTTTGGCCGGATTTCGATTGGATTGTACTGTGTGTACCAATCCGGCACATTCCAAGGCTACAGTTGGTTCAGAAAGCAAACTATATTCGGCGCTGCTGTGTGTCAAGCAAGAGTCAGGATTACAAAATCATTGCATTTCCTACACTTATGAAGAGAATGCGTGTGCTGAAATCTGCTGTCAGAAGTTGCCCCGGTCGCTGTCCCACAGCCGTGCTGGGATGATCCGAATTTAGTGGGGAAAGTGGTCGGTTTTGTTCGCATCAAACGGCCCCAAGTGGTACTAGCATTTCCCTCTCTGGAGTGGGATGATGTTTTCCACAGCCGTTCGCCCGGTTCCTTGAAGGAGGCGCGTATGCGAACGATTTATCAAATGTCGGCGGCTACGCCGCGCAGCTGGTTTGTTGCTCTTATCGCGGTGTGTACTTGTGTTCCCGGAGTAAGCGGACAGGGCCCGAATGATCGTGCTCGTGGCGGTGACAGCGCCGTCTACGGCCAGGGCTCAGGCGTGTTCTTGAGCGATCTCGATATAGCGCAGGACAGCCCCACGAAAACGGGGACGAATTCTCCAACTCAGGTGGCATCCATCAACTCGCCCATGGACTTCGGCCAGCCGGTCCTGAGCGCAGAGATGCAGGGTGACCTGATGATGGTTCACCAGAGATACCTGGCTGCGGTTTCAGCCTATCAGCGCGGCGACCGCAACTCGGCGGTTCTATGGAACAAGCTGGGTATCGCCTACCAGCACTTGTATGCGCTGGACTTCGCCAAGGCTCAGTACGAGAAGGCTCTCTTTCTCAATCCGAAGTACGCGGAAGCTCTGAATAACCTGGGAACCGTATTTTACGGCGAGAAGGACTACCACAAGGCGGAGAAGTATTACAGAAAGGCACTCCGGATTAAGCCCGACTGTGCTTCTTTTTACAGCAACCTCGGGACAGCCTACTTCTCCGAGCGTAAATATAAGGAAGGAATGGCTGCCTATCAGCATGCCTTCTCGATTGATCCCGATATCTTTATTCGCCAGTCGCAGGAGCAGATTGCGGAAGTGGGACCGATGGAGGAACAGGCCAAGTTGAACTATGCGCTGGCTAAGCTGTATGCGCAGGCAGGCAATCTTGAGGCGGCAATCCAGTACCTGCGGAGCGCGTTTATCGATGGCTTCGACGATCGCAAAAAGCTAATGGGTGATAAGGAATTCGCCTCTATCCGAGATACGCCGCAGTTTCATCTGCTGCTGGCCGAGGAACACTTGAACTAAAGTATCGTCCGGTAGCCGTCGTAGACGGCTTCGAAAACACCATCCCATGAAGTGCTGAGGCCGTCCGCGCGCGCGGCGTGGCGCATACGTGTGTGCAGCGCTGGATCCGAGAGGATGGAAGCTATAGTGGCGGCGAAGTCCTCGTCGCGGGCAATGCAACCGGTCTCGCCCTCGCGGACAATCGAGGGCGGGCCGCCATCGGGGGTCACGATCGCAGGGACTCCGGAGGCGAGAGCCTCGAGCACAACATTGCCGAAGGTGTCAGTGTGCGAGGGGAAGACGAAGAGGTCCATGTTGGCGTAGGCGCGGGAGAGGGCTTCACCGCGAAGAACGCCGGGAAATTCGGCTCCGGGCAAATGTTGACGCAGCCAGCCTTCTTCGGCACCCTGGCCCACGATGAGGAAACGAAAATCAGCAATGCCGAGAGAAGTTAACTGCTGCTGGATCTGAGCAAGAAGAGCGACGTTTTTCTCAATGGAGAGGCGGCCGACAAAGCCGAGAACGAAGGCGTCGTCGCCGGGCTGTCGCTGACGATGAGCAGGCGAGAAAAGCTGCGTGTCAACGCCACGCTGCATCAGGAGGCAGGGACGGCCGGTTTCCTTCTCAAGCAGCTGGCAGAGGCCAGGATTGGGCGCAAAGAGAATTCGCGCGATCGAATAGAAGCTGGCGCTGGCGAAGAGTGCCGCTCTTTCGATTGCCAGAGCCGCGCCGGGTTTGCGGGCTTCGGGCAGGTGACGAAGCAGCCAGTGTGAGCGCTTGGCAGCGTATTCATGCACGTTTGTATGCCAGGAAGCGGCCAGGGGCAGGTGTAAATGATTGGCGAGTGCCGCGCCGAGTATCCCGTTTTCGCTGGGCCCTGTTATGTGGATGATGTCCGGCCGGAATTCTCTGAGAGCGCGGGCGATCAATGACAAATGACGGATGAAGCCAGGATCGAAACTGAGATCTTTATCGAGGGCGAAGGCGAGAAAGCCGCGGCGGAGTTCGAGGGTCTGAAGCTGTCCTTCGACAAGCAGGCGTGGTTTGCGATCTCCTGCACGGACACAGAGAAAGGGCAACGCATGGCGGCGCGCGAAGGCTTCAAACTGGCGGCTGGTGTGGGCAACACCATTGACTTCGTGGAAAGAGTCGGGGAAGTAGGCGACCCTCGGGGCCGTGCTCATAGTGGCAAGAATACAGGGATCAGGGAACGGCGATCAGGAATAGAGATCAGCAAACCAGGGATTGAGATAGCCCCCGAAAGGGGTCTGGAGATCGACGATTCTCCGAATAAAACCCGTCACACCTAAGGAAATTTTAGGCGCCGCAGCAGGAAATAATTCCTGTTTTCTAAGTCCTGCTTCAAAGTGATTCTTCGCCGAGAGCGAATTTCAACTCCCGCGACTCAGCCCAGGCCATGCGCAGGCTACCGGAAACAGGCTTGCTGCCCATCATTTTCACAGTGTCAATCACGAACTGAAGATACCAGGGAACACGCCCGTCTCCCGGCCAGAGTTCGCTCAAGGGCCGAATGGCTCCAGTGGAGTCGGGGTGATAGACGCGTTCGTCCCAGGTACGCGATCCCTGCGGAAAATCAGGATAGTTGCGAATGGCATCGAGGGTGGACTGCAGAATGCGATGCTTCCAGGGCTCGGCGTACTGCGGCAGGAAGAGGACGTGGCTGCGGCCTTCGTAACGAATCTCGTGGACGAATTCAGTAAAGCTTGAGGCATTGGAGAGATTGACGTTGGCATTCGGCTCAAGACCGTGGCGGTCTCCGCCGGAGATGAGCAGCATGTTCCGGGCCTTCGCCATCTGCTTGGTTTCGCGGTTCTCTTCCCAACTGCGGAGGCCATTCAGCTCAAGCGCATGGATGAACTGGCCATTCACAGCCATAAAATCGTGAACGCGCTGGCGGTGCTTCTCCTTGCCGATGATGTAAAGGTCCCACATGGGGTGGTTGAAAACAATGAGTACGTTGGGCAGGAGATGAAGAGCGGAAAGGATCTCGGTGAGGCGGGATTCTGATGGATTAGCCGTGTATTCCTCGAAGATGCGCATCCACTGGGCGCCGGATTCGCTGGGCAGGTTATGAATGCCGAGGTGGAAGGCCTGGTCGGGGCCGAAGGGAGCGCTCCACTCGACGGAGACGGGAATATGACGGGCGGAGGCAACGGTGCGCAGAAGCATGGGCGCGCTGATCGTATCGTGATCGGTGATGGAAACCAGCGGCCTAAGACTGAGAACCTTTTCAATCTGATTACTTTCTAGATCAAAAGCCAGACGCGGCGTCAGCGGAGGAGTCCAGTAGCTGGCCGCATAACTGATGGCGATTTGATAGGTTTTCTGCGCCCGGTTCTCGGCAATGGCGATGAGCTTACGCACCAGGCTGTAGTCGTTGCCAAGCTTGGCGAGAAAGTCGAGGGTTTCCTTCGACTGGTTTGTGTGGCTGTGCAGCGAGACGCCTGTCGAGCACTCGCGGGCGGCATCGGGATCCTTCCAGAGGTAGGAGATGCGGCGTAAACCGGTCATTGGGGTTGTCTCCTTGGGCTCCTACGCACAGTATCGGTTTGCACCATGAATGCGACATTACGGGCGGGAGAAAGGAACTTCAAATTGAGGCGGGTGCCGAGAGAAGCAACGTTACGAAGGAGATACGCGCCGGGTGACTTTAGGAGGCTAACTGGGCCTGTTAACAGGCCCTAGCTGCGGGTGCGAGCAATCTCCGGGACCAGGGATCTGTCGTCCTCAGCGTAGGCACGGCCAGCCTCAGGCTCCAGGTGATTCCGGGTAAGTCCTTCGCGAAGCAGGGTAAAGGCCTGATCGGGAGTGTCGGCGATCTCGAAGAGTTCGCGATCGCGGGGCGAAATAGCGCCTTTGTCGACCAAAACGTCCAAATTGAACACCTGATTCCAATACGATGACCCGTAAAGCACGATAGTCATCTTCTTCGCCAGCTTCTGGGTCTGCGAAAGGGTGAGAATCTCGAACATCTCGTCCAGCGTGCCGAAGCCCCCGGGGAAGACAACCAGCGCCTTGGCCAGGTAGGCAAACCAGTACTTGCGCATGAAGAAGTAATGAAACTCAAAGTTGAGCGAAGGCGTGATGTAGCGGTTGGGATATTGTTCGAAAGGCAAGCGGATGTTGAGTCCAATAGTCTTACCTCCCGCCTCGTAAGCGCCGCGATTGGCGGCTTCCATGATGCCGGGTCCTCCGCCGGAGGTAACAACGAAGCGATGACGCCGCGATTTGAGGCTCTTTGACCACGCTGTCAGCCTGTAGGCGAGGCGCCGGGCATCTTCGTAATAGTGGGCCATCTCAACTGCGGCCTGGGCGCGGCGGCGGCTGAGTTCGCTTGCGGTGCCCTGCTCCAGATCAGGCGGGCTGGCAGGTTGCTCTTCCTGCGGGGCTGGTTCAACGGAACCAGTGTTTTGGAGCAGCTCCAGCTCGTGGTTGGCTTCATCGAGGGCGCGGAAACGGGCCGAGCCGAAAAAGACGACGGTGTCGCGGATTCGCTCCCGGCGGAAACGGGATAGCGGCTCGGAGTATTCCGAGAGGATGCGCATGACGCGGCCATCGGGGCTATTGAGGAAGACGGGGTTTTCGTAGGCGAGCGGAGCGCTTTCCAACTGCTTGGGAGCTTTACGCATCGAGGTCAGCCCTCTTTGTAATGGACGGCGTCGTGGACCGCGATCCAAATATTGAGCAGGCCCAGGCCGGAGACCAGTCCCCGCGCAACGCCGTTGAGAAGCAGCGGGGCCAGATGGGGTATCAGAGTCAGCAATCGATTCTCATCCCAGAAGTGCATCCACGGCAAAACAACAATGATAAGACCGAGATAGAGACGCACGATTACGCGCACAAAGAGATCGAGGCGCCGAAGCCAACGCGGTGACTGGCGTGGAGTCTTGGCGTTTGCCGGCGTGCTCACGGCAAGCCGAGGGGGCGGATTGATAGGCGCCTGGGAGGAAAACAAATTCGGCTGCTGCGACATGCTGTCCAAAATTGAGTGCGCTGGCTGAAGAACGCAGCCGTCATTACTCGTTAGTTCAACGGTAACACGGCTGCGCAGTACTTTGCGGCGACCACGGCCGGGGGTTATCGCCGGGGACGACGGTTAGCCTGCAGGATCTTCTTGCGCAGGCGGAGCGATTTGGGTGTGACCTCAACCAGCTCGTCCTCAGCGATGAACTCGATGGCTTGTTCGAGATTGAGGGCCCGGGGAGGTGTGAGGCGGATGGCTTCGTCGGCCGAGGAGGCACGCATATTGGTGAGCTTTTTCTCGCGGACTACGTTGACGTCGAGATCGTTATCACGGGAATGCTCGCCGATGATCATGCCTTCGTAGACTTCCACTCCCGGCGGCGCGAAAAGAATACCGCGATCCTCGAGGCCTTCGAGTGCGTAGGCGGTGGTCGTTCCGGACCGGTCTGCGATCAGGGCTCCGGTGGGACGCTGCGGGATTTCTCCCTGGTAGGGCATGTAACCGTCGAAGAGCGAATTCATCACGATTGTCCCGCGGGTTTCTGTGAGCAGTTCGCTGCGCAATCCGATGAGTCCACGTGAGGGAACGCGGAATTCCAGACGCACCCGGCCGTGGCCGTGCATCTTGACCATCTCGCCTTTGCGCGGCCCGAGCCGCTCGATGACGGTGCCGACGAAGTTGTCGGGGATATCGACGGTGAGGTGCTCAACCGGCTCCATAAGCTGGCCGTCGATGTTGCGAGTGACGATCTCAGGGCGGCCAACCATCAGCTCGAAGTTCTCGCGGCGCATCATCTCAATCAAGATGGCGAGCTGCAATTCGCCACGTCCCAGCACCTTGAAACTGTCCGGGCTGCCCGTTTCCTCGACGCGGATAGAGACGTTGGTGAGCAGCTCCTTGTCCAGGCGCTCACGCAGATTGCGCGAGGTGACGTACTTGCCCTCCCGTCCTGCCATAGGCGAGTTGTTCACCGAGAACTGGATGGCGATGGTCGGTTCATCGATGATGATTGGCGGCATCGGCGAGGGGTTTTCGATCGAGGTGATGGTCTCGCCGATGGTGATGCCGGTAACACCGGCGACGGCGACGATGTCACCCAGTTCAGTCGCTTCGATGTCGGTTCGTTTAAGTCCGGCGAAGCTGAATAGCTTGGTGATGCGGGTCTTTTCGAGCGAGCCATCGTTTTTTGCGATGTAGACTTCGTCGCCTGTATGCAGTGTTCCGTTGAAGACACGCGCAATACCCAGGCGGCCGAGGTAGTCGGAGTAATCGAGGTTCGTGACCTGGATCTGCAGCGGTGCGCTGGCATCGCCGCTGGCGGCGGGAATGGTCTGAACAATCTGCTCAAAGAGCGGCTGAAGATCGGTGCCTGGTGAGGCGATGTCCAGGGTAGCTGTTCCGAGTTTTCCATTGGTGTAGAGCACCGGGAACTCAAGCTGATCCTCGTTGGCGTCGAGATCGATGAAGAGGTCGTAGACCTCATTCAGCACTTCCTGGGGACGCGCATCGGGACGGTCGATTTTGTTGATGGTGAGGATGACAGGCAGGCTGGCCTCAAGTGCTTTGGAAAGTACGTAACGCGTCTGCGGCAACGGGCCCTCGGAGGCATCAACCAGCAACATGACGCCGTCGACCATTTTGAGGGCACGCTCGACTTCTCCACCAAAGTCGGCGTGGCCGGGCGTGTCGACGATGTTGATCTTCGTGTCGTGATAGAAGATGGCGGTGTTTTTGGCCAGGATGGTGATGCCGCGCTCTCGTTCCAGTTCGTTCGAATCCATCACGCGTTCTGCGACGGCCTCGTTGGCTCGGAATGTGCCGGACTGGCGGAGCATGGCGTCGACAAGTGTGGTCTTGCCGTGGTCGACGTGGGCGATGATGGCGATGTTGCGAATAATGCTCACAGGGATTTCCTAATCTCTTTCAGTTTGTAGTTCGAGCGCAGTACGGCTATGGCTCGTTTGTTCCGGGGCAGCCGTTTGCCGATGTTTTACCGGGAGTGATCTTCGTCGATAGTGGCGAAGATCGCAGCCAGATCGATATGAATGGCGCTTCCGGCAATGGCGAAATGGGTGGTTTCGATCCAGCTTCCGGTAGAGCAGTCGAAGCCCTTGCGCGTGGCC
The DNA here is from genome assembly GCA_036264455.1 of Silvibacterium sp. Lineage (GTDB taxonomy): Bacteria > Acidobacteriota > Terriglobia > Terriglobales > Acidobacteriaceae > Silvibacterium. Next base: position 9,686 of record DATAQX010000461.1, read on the forward strand.
GGATCGATGACCCAGATGTGCTGGACGCCCATGCGGCGGTAGTCGTCAAGGCGCTCTGTGTAACGGCTTATCAGGTCCTCGGGAGAGAGAATCTCGACCAGAGCGATGGGCGGCGACTGGATAATCTGCTCGCGTGGCGCGGCTACAGAGACAATGCAGACGTCAGCAATGCGGAAGCGTGTAGGGGAGATTTGTACCCGGATTTCCGGGTAAGAACGGATTCCCCATTCGCGCTTATATTGACCCAACCAGAGCAACAGCGCGGCTTGAACGGCGGCGTGATCCAACTCACCCAAATTTCTCTCCTCGATGACACCGTCCACATAGTCGCAGTCCGGCCGATAGCTCGTATGCAGATACTCGCTCACGGAAATCGGGAGATGGGTCGCGGTTGCCATAAATTCATTGGCTGCACTCGTGAGAGCGCAAAACTCTACTGATCACTACCTTTATTAGTTTACCAGCGACGGGCAGTTACTCGTATTTGAGCGACTCGACGGGATCCATTTGAGCGGCGCGGTTGGCCGGGAGTGTTCCGAAGATCACTCCGATCGCTGTTGAAGTCACGAGCGCGATGACCACTGACCACGGCGAGATAGGAAGACTGTAAGAGGTAAAGATGCGCACAGAAATCGGCACCGCCAGACCGAGAAGCGTGCCTACGATTCCCCCACTGAGGGAGATAAAGACCGCTTCGATGAGGAATTGCAGCTTGATTTCGCGGGAGGTCGCGCCCAGCGCCTTGCGGATGCCGATTTCGCGAATGCGCGAGCGAACAGTGGCCAGCATGATGTTCATGATCCCGACTCCGCCGACAGCGAGCGTGACTGCAGAGACGAGCAGCAGGACGACGGTAAGGGCATTGGCAATTTGCCCGGCGGTGGTGAGCAGCGCTGTGAGCGTGGTTGTCTTATAAACGGAACTTGCCAGGTGTCGCCCGTGGACGACATTGACGATCTCGCGAGCGGCTTCTTCCACATCATTCTGGTCCCGGATAGAGAAAAATATCTGCTTCACCGTGTCAGTGCCGGTGAAGTAACGGCCGACGGAATAGGGGATAAGCACGGTCTCGTCGGCAATTTCCGATTGGCCGAAGGTATCGACGCTCTCCTTGAACGTGCCGATGATGGTGAACGGAATGCCGCTCAACTGGAAGGTCTGATTAATGGCGGCGTCGGAGCTGCCAAACATCTCGTGCGCGAAGGCCTCGGTAACCACGGCGACCTTGGTGTGCGCCGTCTCATCCGCGTCATCGAAGAATCGCCCGGAGAGCACGATGAGGTTGCGCACCTGCAGGTACTGCGGGTTCACACCAAGGACGAGAACATCTTTAGCCACCCCTCCGGGAAAGGTGACGCGATCGTGCATCTCGAGCATCGGCGAGGACTGGGCAACCGCGGTGACTTGCTCGTCGATGGCTCGCTCGTCATCGTGGGTAAGAAAGTCATTGCGATACTCGTTGATGGCTCCGGTGCCGCCACCCTCGTACTCGAGCATCACCATGTTGGTGCCGATGCCCTGTATTTCATCGAGGATATAGCGCTTGCCAGTCAGGCCAATCGTGACAACCAGGATGAGCGAAGCCGAACCAATCACCATGCCGAGCGCAGTGAGCGCAAAGCGCACCCTGCTGGCATTGAAGCTGTCAATCGCAAGCTTGACGATTTCGCTGAGCAGCATTGTCCGCTTGGCGCTGTCCAGCGTTCGTTGGAAGGATTTACGGCTTTGGGTAAGCGTGGGGGCCATGGAAAACAGCAACTTGGCTGTTCAATTTATCGTACTCGCAGCCGGGAGGATTCACGAGACTGGCGGAGGGAGAGGGATTCGAACCCCCGTTACCCGTTAAGGTAAAGCGGTTTTCAAGACCGCCTGTTTCAACCGCTCACACATCCCTCCGCGCGAGCGTTATCAATAGCTTACCATTACTCAGGGCCTGGTAAAAAAAGCGGTCTTTTTAAACCGCCTCTTAACTCGCCTGGTTTTTTGCTGGACTTCGATGGGAATGCTTATGAGCGAGATGACGGGTACTTACACACCGATATTGGTCAGTACTCCGGCCTCAGTATGGATCGACCGCGGTCTCGACTTGTGGAATAGCTGGGTCAGCAACAAAACAAACATTATTCGTCCCGGCTGAAAAGACCGATCTGGCATTGTCCCAGTTTTTTCACAACATGTGCAGGCTGGCCACTGACTGGTCCGAATGGTTGCGCCGATACCGGTGAATTCTGCCGCTGAAGAATATAGCCCTGCCCCGCTTCTCCCGGGAAGCTGACTACCGAATCTTGCGTTCTCTTTATTCGCTTCCCGTCTTTACTGGATATCACTTCGATCGATTGACCAGGCCAGGGATTGCGGACTTTGTAGAGTTGTGTCGTTCCGGCTTCGATCACAACCGCGGTTACGCTGCTGTTTCTCGTCTGTACGCTCACCCTGGTCTTTCCGCGAACAAAAACGCTGCCGTCGAAATCCCATCCCGAAGGCACAGCGGGCGCTATACGAATTAAGCCGTCGTAATCCTGCACCAGGGCCTCTTGCAATGCAGCAGCAACGACCCCGACCTGCTCTATGTAGAACTCGCCATACTGTTCATCCCAGTTCGCCAATCCATTTGGCGAGTGCTGAGAACGCTCGGTAACCTGGACAAGCGTTGACTTCACCTCGTCCCCCAATCCAAGCCGTGCGGACTGAATTGGATCGAAGCTCCAGTCAGCCCTTGCTGAAAACAGACGGTGCTCATATGTCCGCCTGGCCAATGCAAAGAGCGGCGAAGTATCCCCGATAAGATCATAAGGCCAGACAGGTTCAAGCCCGATGTTCTCCACATTCTGATTTTGTGCGTCTGGCTGATACGATTCGGCAATCACATCCTGACCATCAGCATCGGCAGAAGGCGGAAGCAGCGTTAGCTTTCCACTTGCCTGCGTGCGCGGAAAAGTGGGTATCTTTGTCAGTGCAGTTTGCAGCTGCTGAACAAGATCAGGATCCTTCCCAAGCAGCTTTGCAGCTTTTATCGTTGCAGGATAAAAAGCCATAGCCGCTGCAATATCAGTCGTCGGATCGGTGACATCCCATTGTGTTTCGTGGGTGTTCGATGGACTTGTATGCAGTAACCGGTCCGGACCTTCTTTTTGATAAGCGAGAAGAAACCGGGCCGAAGAGGCCATGATCGGATAATTGTCGGCCAGAAATTTCTTGTCATCGGTCGCAAGATATTGCTGCCAGACCCATAGTGATACTTCGGCGCCAGTCGAGAGCGTGCGCGCATTGTAGTAAGGTTTAGAGCCAGCATCGCAGTCGCGACCGATGCTGATGGGCTTCCAGCTCGACTCGTACTCGATACCTCGTCCGTTGAAGCGCATCGTCTCCGGCACACAGCTGCCGGCACGGCCCATCATATGCTCGCGAGTCCAATCTTCGATGTTCGCGAGATTCTCCCGATAGAGATTGAAGTATGGCCCATTCAGATCGGACAATCCTGCTCCCAGATTCGCCGCCACCATCATGCGGAGGTTCCAGTGCCAATATGCGGATGAATCCCATCGATGCGCGTCGCGTGCGGATGAGACCATATCGGCTACTCCAGCCTGCGAACCTGGATACTCAGCTCCCTTTTCCGCTGCGGCAACAAATAAATAAATGTTGCGCAGGTTCTCCATATATTCACCGGAGCCGTCCGCAGAGGTGATTCTTATTGGCGCAGCCCGCTGCCAATAGTCATTCCAGAAAGTGCGGTGCGCTCCGGGGGCGACATTTGCCAATGCGTGACGAATGAGAGTCACAGCATCCTGTTTCCCGTCATAATGAGGCGCAGCTGCAAGTATCTGGAAATGGCCGTCAGCATATGGCTTGAAGGAAACCGTCACTGTGAGAGGATTCGTAACTGATACGGATACATCACGTCCTCGCGCTGTAATGGCTGCAAGCGCCCCAAACACGCGTCCGGAAGACTCCGGATTCTTGTTGTCAATCCAGGACTGAGCAAGCAATCCAATCTGACCATGCGTAGAGGACTGCGGCGTGCGAGGTTCCCATAGTTTCAGACGTGCAGTTTGCTGCTGTTCGGGCACTGCTCCAGTTACATCGATAATTAAAGTATCCGTCTCCGGTTGCACATAGGCAGTCGCTGTCATGCCGCCGCCCTGCTCCCGAAATTCACCGTTATAGAGATCAAGTCTTCCCGAGTAGTCCTTCGCTTGCGTAAGGGAAGAAAGACCTGGAACAACGATCTGCCCGGGTGATAAGCGATCAGGTAACGTATCGGCTCGATTCAGCTGCGCTGTCAGTCCATCGGCTGACCAAACAGCAACTCCAAGCGTCCCATTGCCTAACGGCATAGCCTGACCTCCCGCTACATTCGGCCGCTCCAGAATAATCGCCGAGCGGCCGATGACATTCGCAGTATCGACGTGAAATTTGTTTTCATGCCATGCGGTTGTGGATTGAGCCAATACCACTGCAGCCTGGCTTGAGAGCAACAGAAACACGGATACAAATAGTCTCTTCATCGCTTGCCCTTCAGGAAGATGCTGCGTTGAAACCAATCTGCGCGTCTTTGCCTGAATCATTCTGTATCTTCGCTGGACCTGAAAAGAGATTGCCAGTAATAACGGCACGGTCTACCCCTTTGCCTAACAGAATATGTTGCTTGTTCTGCTGAAATTCACAACCCTGAATCAAAATACTGCCGGAAGCAGCCTGGATCGCGGCTCGATCTCCCTCTTTTCCCCATTGCACAAAGGTGCAATCGCTGAATCCAACCGTGCCCCGGCCATCGATCTTCGCAATCTGATTGCACGGACCCCAGAAAGCACTGTTGCTGATGCGAACCACTCCTTGATTAGCCGATCCAACCTCTAACATTGTGGGATCGTCTCCGTGGAACGATGTAAATTCCCCATTCGCGATAAGAAGCCCGTACGGCGCAGCTTGCTCAACCAGAATGGCGCGATTGCAGTCATCGGCTCCGATGCCAAGAAAGTTTCCATTGCAACCGCCGGTCGACGTTTCTACGAATTTGTAACCGACACGGTAACCAAAACAGAATGTGTTCAGCACATATTCCCAATCGGAGCGGCCGAAGATGAAAGCTTCCCCGTTCTGCGTCTGCCAGTGGTAGACCTTGGTGTGAGAACTCCACCACGGATTGAAATGAACATTCTCGATACGCCCAATATCGTAGATGGCATCCACCCAGATACCGCGACGAAGAGGCTGTCCGGTGACATTTCGGATGTTATGGCGCTCATTCTGGCTTGCATCGATACCTTGATATGGATTCAGCAATTCGACATCAAAAACCGCCGGATTCTTGCCGCGCATCGCAATCGTCCACGGATACGCGACGGGTTCGCTGTCAAGCTGCTGTTCCGGATAATAGATGGTCAGGCCGCAGACGGAGCTGTTGGTATTGAGCGTCAGGAATGGTGTCCCGTCCTCACTTCCGCGGCCTGACACTACAAAGAGCGCGGTTCCATCATCGCCCGGTTTCGGCTGTCCCTTATCTCGAATTCCACTGTGTGAAGGCACGCAACTGAATGAACCCCGCAGTGTCACTCCCTGCGGCACTATCAGTGTTCCACGAAATAAGTAGCGCCCCGGAGGAGCATAGACCGTGCCTCCTCCAGCTTTGGCCGCCGCATCGAAGGCTCGCTGGAATGCAGCCGTATCATCGGTGGCCCCGTCTCCCTTTGCTCCGTAATTTTTTATATTGATAACGCTTCCTGTCCCAATTTCTGTCGAGGCCGCAGAAGCATGATTCGAAGTTTCAAGTAATGCCGCCAGACCAGTAGCCGCGCCCAGTGACAAGACGCGCCTGCGCGATGTGATTCCGGTACTTTTTATGATTGCTTCGGTATTATTCTCAGAATTCATCTTTATGCCTTTGAGTTACTCTGCTTGATTCGACATGGAAGGTGGAGCATCTGTTGGAGAGCTGCCCCATTGCAGGTTTGGCTTGTCAGTCATTTCAAGAATGAGTGTGCCGCCGTTCGCAATATCAGCATGCTCAAACCACGGCTTATTGAGAGGTTTTCCGTTCAACGTAGCGGACTGAATGTACTTATTGCGGTTGGAAACGTGATTTGCAATGACCTGAAACGTCTTTCCATTACCCAGACGGATCGTGCTTCTGGTGAAAAGAGGACTGCCGATTTCATAGACAGGACTGCCCGGACAAACAGGGTAGAAGCCAACAGCGCTCAGAACATACCAGGAAGAAGTCGCGCCGCCATCGTCGTCGCCAGGAATCCCAAGCGGCCCATCTCCATACCAGACATCCATCAACTGACGAACTTGGCGCTGTGTCTTCCAGGGCTGGCCCGAAAAATCATATAGGTAAGGAATATGAAAACTAGGCTCGTTTCCCTGTGCGTAAAGGCCGACAAGCCCCGTCGCATCCGGGAATTGATCGAGGAAATGGAACTTCGAAGTTCCATATTGTTCCACGAACAACTGGTCAAGCCTCTTGCTGAATGAATCGCGGCCCCCCATGAGCTGGATCAGGCCGGCAACATCATGCTGCACGCTGAAGGTGTAAATCCAGGAATTAACCTCGGTGAAGTAAGCGCGCCCCCCTTGTCCTCCACCAAGCTTAGGATCGAAGTCCGCTACCCATTCGCCGTTTGCGCTTTTTGGCGCCATAAATCCGATATCGCTGTTGAAGGCGATCTGATAGTTATGGGCTAACTTGGTGAAGTGCTCAGCGTCGGATTGTTTGCCGAGTGCCTTTGCAATCTGGGCAACACACCAATCGTCATACGCACTTTCGAGCGTGACGGAGACGGCCTGACGACGCTCGCCTGTAACCTCAGGCACGGTTTCCGTTTCGCCTTTTGCCAGCGCTGGAAAGAATCCCTTCTCGAAGTACACCTTATCGAGGCTTGTTAGCGGCCCGCGCCGCCATGGAAGCATCGTCGCCTGAGTCGCATTCTTCCGCATCGCCGCGTAGGCAAGGTTCAGGTCGAAGTCGCGATAGCCCTTCGCATAAGCATCTGCAATCAGGGATGCCGCATGATGCCCAATCATGACCTCCTGATCCCCCGCCACCGACGGAAATGAAGGTAGCCATCCACTCTGCTCATACATCCGCAAATAAGAGCGGATCATGTCTTCCTGTTGACTTGCATCGAGCAAAAGTTGCAGCGGGTGCAGGGAGCGATACGTATCCCAGATGCCGTCATCTACATAAAAATCGTGCCCCTCGGCATTGTGGACCGTATGATCGTACCCGCTGAAGTATTTGCCATCCTCAGTGATATCCGTCATGCGGCCAAGGGAGCGGTACAAGGCGGTATAGAAAATCGTGCGCTGTCTTTCACTTCCACCTTGAATGTCCATCGCCCCAAGCGCTTTGTTCCACACGGCCCGCGCATTTGTCTTTATCTGGTTATAGTTCCACTGGGGAATCTCGCGCTGAAGATTGCGGTGTGCCTGCTCGGTGCTGATATACGAGATTCCGACCCGGACCTCTACCAGTTCTCCGTTATTTGTTGCTTGATCGGTTACAAATCCCAGGTCGTCGCCAGATCGCTTCTCTGAGCGCGCAATCTCATTGCCCTGCCATGTCGAATAAGATTGAAAAGGTTTGGAGAATTCTGCATAAAAATACTCTCTCGTCTCCCCGGCATTGCCGGAAAGCTCTCCGACCGGACCAACGACTCTTTCGCTTCCTTCTACCGTTTTGTCTCCAATCACGCTGAGTTCCGCATGATCCTTCATGCTCAGAACAAGATGGGCATGAGCGCCGGCAGGGAATGTGAACCGGTAATATGCCGCCTGCCTAGTGGCCGTCAACTCAGCCTTTATGTTCCAGGTTTGAAGGTCAGCAGCATAGTAATAGGGTGTGGATGTTTCAAAGTCGTGATCAAAATCCGAAGCATAGTCGCGGGGGTGCGTGCTGCTGTCTCCGATAGAAGCCATCAACATCGCCGGGCCTGCTGGAAATCCGTAAATCTTATCTGCCAGGTAGCGGTCGGTAATTCCCGGCGTTGTTATTGGAGCCAGTCTCATCATTCCGTGTGGATATTGAACATACGGAATCGTGGCTGTCAGCAACTGCCCGATGCCGCCTATATTCGGCGAGACGTAATCTACCGGATCTTTTGTGTGTTGACCTTCTATTTGCAAATAGCAGTAGAGAAATAGTGCCGGAACCATGAATACGTATATCTTTTTTACAATTTGTAACATTACTTATGCTTTCTGCCATAAGCTTCTATAGCCATGATGACTACTTATCCATCTGCTCGACTAAGACGACCGACCATGCGGCAAGTTTCAAATTCACATTCAACCTTCCTTCCTCGTCTGTCCGAACAACTTGCTTCTGTGTATCCCAGGCCAGCTTCCCCAGAGCTGCGGTCTGCGCTCGATTGGGTGGCTCCGGTTCTCCCATTGCCTCCCACGCTGCCACCGCATCTCCGTGTTCTTTATCAAGGGTCTCGATCAGAAAGGAAGCATTGACGGGTAAATGATCGACACTGAAAGTAAGGTCGCGCGCGCTTCCGCTGTTATCAATCTGATCGGCTTCCGTTAATGTATTACTGACAGGCAATGAGACTTTGATCTCGGGCGGATAGTTATAGAAGACAGCGGCAATGCGTCTAGTTTTACTGTCGCGCGAAACCACTCCGCCCGGAGTTTGCGCAAGCAGTTCGTCACCCAGCTCATTCATGAATCGATAGGCATGGAATGCGGGCTTGGGGAGTTCCTGATAATTGATCAGGCCAAAGCCTCCATGGAAGATCGAATCAGTTTTTCTGTTTTCTTCGAAGACGTCCGTGAAAGTCCAATAAGAAAGTGAGTCAACCAGCCCGATCGATTCCAGATTCGTCTTCGCGACAAAAGTTGCGGCAGCCAGTGAATCATGCGAATGATCGACCGGCGAGGGGCTGGAATTCCATTCCGTCAGGTGAATCTCTGCCTTTGGATATGGGCTCGCATCAATAATTCTGCGCATAGTGCGAAGATCATCGCGTGTGGAATCGATGCTTCGCCTGAAGCCTTTGCCCTTCGGCATTCCCGGTTCGTCAATCGCAAAATCCTGCGGATAGGGATGTGTCGAAACGAAATCTACGGGCAAGTTATTATCGTGGCAGTAGCGGAGAAAATCTTCAATCCATACTGGACGCCAGGGAATGCTGAGCGGGTCGAAAGGTTTGCCGGTTGCCTGCGCTTTCTTTACTGCTTCGCCATCCATGTTGAAGTTGCTGGTGGCCGGGCCGCCCACGCGAAGGTGCGGGTCGATTGCCTTAATCGTTTGTGCAGTTATTTTGTATAGCTCAAAGTACTTTTCCTGGGAACCGCCGCGAAAGAACGACTGGTAGAGATTCGGCTCGTTCCATACTTCGAAATACCACTGGCGCACTTCGTCTATGCCATAACGATCGATGCAGTGCTTCACCATTGCCTGCACTAAATCGGACCACTTCTTGTAGTCCGAAGGAGGGCTGCCATCTGCCCGCCACCAGAATGTCGTGTTGTGTACCGGCGACAGAGGTCCCGGAGAAAAACCCAGCTCG